>JAITBV010000210.1 GCA_031283395.1 Candidatus Adiutrix sp. | reverse complement strand
AAATTCGGCGGCTATGTCGCGGGGGATCACCCGTTCCCTTCCCGAACACGGCAGTTAAGACCCGCAGAGCCGATGGTACTGCCCGTTAGGCGGGCGGAAGAGTAGGTCGCCGCCGATCTGTCAACAACATGGCCCGGAGCAAAACTCCGGGCCTTTGCTTGCTGAACCCTACGCCGACCCCAGATCCCTCACCCCGCCGGACGGTGAATCTTCTCCAAAAGCCAGGCCATGTTCTGGCCCAGGGTGATCATGGTCCGCTTGGCTTCCTCGTCCTTATCCACTTCGCCCACTTCCCGAGCCACCCCCAGGTTCCAATATATGGAACCCACGGTGAACATGCCCGATATGCCGAACAAATGGTTGATGGAATCGTAGGTATGGACATGCCCGGCCCGCCGGGCGACCACCACGGCCGCACCGACCTTGCGGTTCAACAGGCGCCCGTTGCATAAAGTCACAAAACCGGCCCGGTCGATGAGGGCCTTGAGTTCCGGGGTCATATCGCTGAAATAGACCGGCGAGCCCAGGATGAGGCCGTCGGCTTCTATCATCTTGGCTATGATATCGTTGACCGGGTCCTGATACTGGACGCAGCGCCGGTCCTTCTTCTCCCCGCAGGAACCGCAGGCCTTGCAGCCGGCCACCAGCTTGCCGCCGATCTGCACGGTCTCGACAACCACCCCGGCCCTGGTCAATTCCTCCGCGGCCCAGCCCAGCATGACGGACGTATTGCCGCTCTGCCTGGGGCTGCCGTTGACGGCTAAAACTTTCATGATTCGTCCCTCCAGTGCCTTTAAGGCCTTTTCATTATTTTACAAGGGGCTTGATCTCAACGGCCAGGCGTCCCTGAAGAGCCGCGGCGAAGGCACCGGCCATGGACTCGTCGCCGACGATCTTGTTGAAATGCATGGGCACGGCCACGGCCGGGGAGAGGTCCAGCGCGGCTTGGACCGCCTCTTCCGCGGTCATGACGTAAGTGCCGGAAACGGGCAGCAGGGCCACCTGGGCCTTGACGGTCTTCATCTCCTCGATATGGTCGGTGTCGCCGGCGTGATACACGCTCAGACCGTCCAGGGTCACGACGAAGCCGAGGTAATTTTTGTCCCGGGGATGAAACTCCTTGTTGGTGTTATAGGAGGGCACGGCCTTGATCTTGACGCCGGCGGCTTCCGTCTCTCCGCCCGGCTCCAGGATCGTCAGGTTTTCAAAACCCTCGGCCCTGAGCTTGGCCGCGCTGGCCGACTCGGTGACGATTCGGGTCTGGGGCCCGCTTAAGGCTTTGACTGTGGACGGGTCGCAGTGATCGAAATGGTCATGGGTGATCAGAATGAGGTCGGCGGCCGGGCCGCTGACTTCCCAAGGGTCGAAATAGATCAGGCGGCTGCCGCTCAAGCGGAAACTGGCGTGCCCCAGCCAGGCCAGGTGGTCGATATTGACGGTCATGGTTCCTCCTTTGGGTCGTGTGATCTCTTTATATCATTATGATTATGAAGCGAAAAAAAGCGCGCCCGCAGCCATTTCCACCACAGGCCGAGATAGGCGGCCAGGAAAAAGGCGTAAACCGGCAAGAGCCATTCGGCCTTGTTCAGGCCCCAGAAGCGCCAGCCATCGACCCCGCAGGGGGCCGTGGGTGAAAAATGGGCTGGCAGCCAGCGCTCCAGCGGCAGCCCGAAGGGGAAACGGACAGAGGCGGGCGAACACAGGGCGAAATAATCCGGGGCCGCGGCTTTCAAGTAAATCCCCACCAACCTGATATCCCATACCAGGCCCTGGACCAGGGCCCAGAGGATGATCAGGCCGCCGACCGCCTGCCAGACGAGGCGGCGGGGGCTTGAAGCGACCACCGTTGACCCCAGGAACACGGCCACCATGGAAAACCGGATATAGACGCAGAGCTCACAGGGCTTCAGTTTCAGAAAACTCTGAAAATAGATGTATGAAAATACCTCCAGCCCCAGGGCCAGGCCGCCGAGCCCGAGCCAGACCAAGCGGCGCCCGGGATCGAACAGGCCAAAGCGACGCGCCAAATCTAAGGCCTTAAGGAGCATTTTTGATTTCCACCACCTCGTAACCGGCCCCGGTCACCGCCGATTTCAGCGCCTCGTCGTCCAGGCCGGCCGCGCAATTGACCACGGCGCATTTGGCGGCCAGGTCCACCTGGACTTCTTCCACGCCGGACAAGGCCAGAAGGGCTTTCTCCACCCGGCCGGAGCAGTGGGCACAGCTCATCCCTTCGATCAACATTTGTTTTTTGGGCATAGGTTCCCCCTTCAGATTTTCCCGATCGGGCCGGGAGGCCGGAACCTGGTCCGGCCCCGGCTCTGGCTTAAACGACCTGAGCCTTAAGGCGTTGGTCACCACGCAGACGGAGCTGAGACTCATGGCGGCCGCGGCCAGCATGGGGCTCAGGGACAGGCCCCAGGCCCGGTAGAACAGTCCGGCGGCCACGGGAATGCTGACCAGGTTGTAAAAGAAGGCCCAGAACAGATTCTGCCTGATGGTGCGCATGACCGCCCGGCTGAGTTTTATGGCCGTGACCACGGCCGTCAAATCGCTTCCGACCAGGACGATGTCGGCCGAGTCCAGGGCCACATCGGTCCCGGCCCCGATGGCCAGGCCCACATCGGCCCGGGCCAGGGCCGGGGCATCGTTGACCCCGTCGCCGACCATGGCCACCTTCCGCCCCTGTTCTTTAAGGGTCCGGATCTCCCGCTCCTTGTCCTGGGGCAGCACCTCGGCGATGGCTTTTTCCAGCCCCACCCGCCGCCGGACAGCTTCGGCCGTCAGGGCATTATCCCCGGTGAGCATGATCACTTCCAGGCCCAAGGTCAGGAGCCCGGCCACGGCCCGGGGGCTTTCGGCCTTTATGGGGTCGGCCAGGGCCAGAAGGCCCAGGATCTTTTCCTCATCGGCCACAAACAGGGGTGTGGCCCCGGCCCCGGCCGCCTCTTGGCCGAGGCGCCGGGCTTCGGCCGAGTCCAGGCCCAGTTCGACCATAAGCTGGAAATTGCCGGCATAGTGAAGGCGGCCGTTTACAATCGCCGCAAGGCCTCGGCCCGGCAGTTGCCGGAAATCGGCGCTCTCCGGCCAGGAAAGGCCCTCCCGGCCCGCCCGCCGGACAATGGCCGCGCCCAAGGGATGTTCGGATTTGTCCTCCAGGGCGGCGGCCAGGGTCAGCAGGGATTTTTCGTCCAGCCCGCCCAAGGGCCGGAGGGACTGGACCTCCGGCCGCCCTTCGGTGAGGGTGCCGGTCTTGTCCAGCACCACCGTAGTCAGGTTATGGGCGTTTTCCAGGGCTTCGGCCGACTTGAACAAAAGGCCGTGCCTGGCCCCCTGCCCGGCCCCGACCATGATGGCCGTGGGCGTGGCCAGGCCCAGAGCGCAGGGGCAGGAAATGACCAGAACGGAAACGGCCGCGGACAGAGCGAAACCCAGGCCCTCTCCCTGGACGAACCAGACCAGGCCGGTGAGCAAGGCCACGGCTAAGACCCCGGGCACGAACAGGCCGCTGATCTTATCGGCCAGCCGGGCTATGGGCGCCTTGGAAGAGGTGGCTTCATCGACCAGCCTTATGATCTGGGCCAGGGAGGTCTCCCCACCGACCCGGACGGCCTTCATCTTGAAAAATCCGGCCCGGCAGATGGCGGCCGCGGCGACCTGGTCCCCGGGCGCCTTATCCACCGGCAGGCTCTCGCCGGTCAGGGCCGATTCATCCACCGCGGCCCGGCCCTCCAGGATAACGCCGTCCACCGGAACGCTCTCGCCGGTTTTGACAATGACCACCTCCCCGACCACG
>JAITBV010000191.1 GCA_031283395.1 Candidatus Adiutrix sp. | reverse complement strand
CCATCTCCTCGCCGCGCATCACGGCCGCTAGTGGCCAGACCGTCTCCATCAAACAGGGGCGCCTTTGGGGAGAGGAGACCAGCACCACCGTAGCCAACATCGAGCTCCAGCAAGTGGTCGAGAAAGTGCTCAAAGAAGTGGTCATGGAATTGAAGGTCACACCTCATTTTGAGAAGAACAACCAGTTCATCATCCTGGGCATAGACCTCAGGAACGATGCGGCGGGCGCGGCCTTGAGCGGCGGCGATCATTCCAGCGACATCAGGCGGGCCAGGACCATGATCAAGGACGGTGACACCGTGGTCATCGGCGGCCTCATGACCGACAACCAGACCCCCGGCTCCATCCGCCGACCCCTCTTGGGTTGGCTGCTCCCGGACAGCAAGGCCGCCAACAGCGAATATGAACTTCTGATCTTCATCACCCCCAACATCATCCCCATCTCCAGCTAAAACCCAAAATGAGGAAGCGGACCTGAGGCCGGATTTCTCCTAAAAATGCGCCAAAAATATTTTCCTACAAGCATTAAAGAAGAATAATTTCTCCACCCTCATCTATCGTCATCAACTGTCATCAAGCCTCACTTAGAAGCCTTGGGCGAGCCTTTTGCAAGCTCCGAGAGAGCCGGGCCACCGGAGGCCTAATCGGTTTAGGATATTTCCACGCCGGCCCCCTGACTCCACCAGCCGACAGCCTCGTTGATGGTTTTGCCCTTTTTATGGTATTGTATTGTCCAATAGCGGTCTGGCCTTTAGCCGTTGATGGGATGCCGTGAAACATGGTGAAAAGCTTAAATGAACGATGAAAAACCCCTTTGAAATATTCGGCCTGACCCCGGAAATGGTCGGCCAGCTTTCGGAGCGGGACCTTTTCGCTGTCCTGAAGGCCATGTACCGGGCTTTGCAGAAGACGGTCCACCCGGATGTGGCCCGGCGTCGATCCAGGAGGACCCGGGACGACGAGCGGGCTGTGGAACTGAATTTGGCCTTCGAAGCCATAAACCTGGATAAGGACCCTCTGGCCTTCCGCCGCCACCGTAAAAATTTCGTGGCCCGACGGCCCAGCACCGCCTATCTTCGCAGCCAGACCTTGGAACGGGCCCTGGTCGTTCAGGCGGCTCGTGAGGAACGCCTGGCCCAGGCCTATCTGGGCCGCCTGATGACTGATCATGGCTGGCCGGCGGCTGAAACCGCCCTGGGCCTGGCCGCCCTGCCGCTCAAGGATGTCCGCCTGGGGCTCCTGGATGTGGCCATCAACCAGAATCTCAAGACCGCCTCCTGGACTTTGGGCAGTAATTACAAGGAAATGAACTTCGATTCCGGCGGCCGGCTGAGCGTGCGCGGCGTGGGCCGCAGCCGTTTTCGACGCGCGGCTTATATTCACCTCCTGGGAACGGTTCCGGCCACGGAGATCGAGCTTCTGCCTCTCTTGGAACGTCCACCGGCCCGCTTTTTCAAAAGCCCTGCCCTGGGCCTCGGCGGTGATTCCGGCCCGGCCATTTCAGTCTTAAACCGCATCAGTCAGGATCGCTTCAAAAGCCATGTTCTGATAAACCTCAAACCCGAGGTCTCCGAGCGTTCTTATCTCTTTTCCCTCAATCGCCCTGAATTTGAAGATACCGGTTGCCTGACCCTGGAGGGGTTGGTGGTCAAAATCGAAAGCCGGGCGGCCGCGCCGGCCAGGGTCACTTGAATATGGCCGCCGGGCCGCTTTTCATGTTGCCAACTCCCAGATTATTAGCTATTATTAAGAACTTGTCGCGAACTATCCAACCACGGCAGATAAAGGAGCAGCCATGGGACTCAGAGCTTACATCCTGTCCTCGCTGGTCGTCCTGACCACGGTGGTTTTTATACAGATGATCCTGAGCTGGTCGATCGCCCGGTCCATGGGCGACGATATCCGCCAGCGTTCGGAAAATCTGACCCGAGACCTTTCCGCGTCTATCCGTCAAAGCGAATTCGAGCGCATTGAAAAGGCCATGCAGAGCAGTGCCGTGGAAATAAAAAACCTCATCGCGAAGACTGAGGAAGCCACTCTTTTGGCCGGCGAGTTTTATTTGACTTTGAGCGAAATGGCCAGGTCCTCGGCGGCCGGGACTGAGGCGGCGCGCGCCTTGATGGAACGCTACAACCGGCGGCTTCTTAAGGATTATCTGCCTTACGCCTACGGCAGCGGCGCGACTTTTGAGCCCCGGGCTTTTTCCCCGTTCAGCCCTTACCTCCAACCCTACGCTTATTGGGAAGAAGGGGATGTAACCTACTCCGATCTCTTGATCAACGAGGAAAGCCAATCGCCTGAAGATCTCACCGAGGAGGAGCTGGCGGCCGCCTCGGACTATGAGCGGAACCTGCCCTATTACGTTACCTCGGTCCCGGCCGGCCATGACCGATCCCGCCCTTTGCCTGTCAAGGTCAACTGGACCGCTCCCTATAGTGAGGAACTCAACGGTGAGCTTATGATTTCGGCCACCGTGCCCATGAATTCGGACGACCGGGTGATAGGCGTGGTCTTTTTTGACTTGAGCCTGATGAAAATGACGGAACTTGCCCGGGAAGTGACCGTCGATATGCCAGAAGGTTCCATGGCCCTGGTTTTCAGCGCCGCCTCCCGCGAGGTTCTGGCTTCGCCCGCCGAAACCGCCTGGGCTCCGGCCGTGGCCGAAGACCCTCAAAATCCGGGTCAGAAGATCGCCCAGCTTTTGACTTTGGACCAAGTACCCTTCGGCCGTGAACTGACCGCCCTCTTCAACCGGCGGGCGACGGGCGGTCGGGCCAGCGATTCCATCATCCATGACGGCAGGGCTCACACCCTGTTTGTAGAGGACATTTCCGGCCTGTTCGGCTTGGCCGTGCTGATTCCCGACCAGACGTTGTTCATCGCGGCCGACCAGGCCAAGGCCCTGGAAGAGGAACTTGTCCAGGCGCAACGGGCGGAAATGAATAACCTGACCTTGAGCGCGGTCGTCTCCCTGGCCTTGGTGATGGTCACCCTGGCCGTTATCAGCCTGTTCATAATGCGCCTCACCCGGCGCTTGGGCGGCATAGTCAAAAATCTGACCAGCGAGTCAGGCGACATAGGGACCCTGGCCGAGGCGGCTTCCAGACTGGCTTCGTCCCTGGAGACCGATGCCGCCAGCCAGTCCCGGGCTCTGGCTGACACTTCGGAGTCGGTCCGGCGGATCACCGATCAGATCCGGGCCAATGCCCGGGCCACAGATCAGTGCGGCCAAGCCATGGTCCAGACCAGGGACCAAGTCGAAGTAGGCCAGCGGGCCGTTGAGGAGATGACCGGGGCCATGGAAGGCATTTCTCAGGCCACCTCGGAGATGGCCAAGACTTTGAAGACCATAGAGACCATTTCTTTTCAGACCAACCTTCTGGCTCTGAATGCGGCGGTGGAGGCCGCCCGGGCCGGGGAGGCCGGGGCCGGGTTCGCGGTGGTGGCTGACGAGGTGCGAAATTTGGCCGGCCTGACCTCTGAGGCGGCCCGAAAGACGGCTGAACTGATAGGCGAGTCCCTCCGGCAGGTGACTGAGGGCCATACGACCAGGGAAAGACTGGAAGAGGGTTTCCGGGGCATCAATGAGATGGTGAGAGAGGCGGCTACTCAGGTGGAGTTGATTCGTGCGGCCACCAAGGAACAGGCCCAGGTCGTCGATTCCGTCGATCGTTCCATCAATGATTTGGGCCTGTCTGTCCAAAGGAATGCGGAGGCGGCCAATCAGTCCTCAACCTCGGCCCAGGACCTGACGCAACGGGCCTCCTTGCTCTATGAAACTTCCCGGCAGTTGAACCGGTTGGCCAGCGGGCGCCACCATCCTTCCCAGAAGCGGCTTTTGCTTAAAGATTAAGGGACCCCGGCCTTCACCGGGGTCCCTTAATCTCAGGTTCAGGGGTGACAACTCACCCCGTTTATATCCTTCATTTGCTGCAACTATTGACGATATCCAAGGTCTGGGTGGCGATTTCCCTTTCCTCGTCCGTCGGGATGACGGCGATTTT
>JAITBV010000185.1 GCA_031283395.1 Candidatus Adiutrix sp. | reverse complement strand
CCGGCCTATCGGTTAGCTATTTTCACATCTTTCCCTATTCCCCCAGGCCCGGAACCCCGGCCGCGGCCCGGCCCGGCCAGGTGCCGGAGCATATCAAGCGCCGCCGGACCGTGGAATTGAAAAAGGCGGATCAACAGGCCCGGCGGGATTTCGCCCGGCGGAATTGGGGGATGGTCCAGGCGGGGCTGGTGGAAAACCGGCCCCACCCGGCCAGTGGCCGTCTGAAGGTGTTGACCGGCAATTACCTGACCGCCCTTTTGCCCCCCGGCTTGAAAGCCCACCCGGGCCGGCTTGTCCCCGTCACCCTGGGGCCATCTGACAATCCCTGGGGCCTGATGGAAGCCGAGCCGGCCCCTTAGCAACTGCCGTCTTCCAGAAACCCGGCCGATTCCAGGGTCGGCTGGCGCCATTCGGCTTCAATGTAGGAGGCCGGGCGGTGGTCGTAGTCCATTCCGGCCAGTATATAGCCGTCGTAGTTGAAATTGATGAGATGGACCAGGTGGAGGGTCAGGTCCGAGGCCTTAAGGGGAGGCAGGAAGCCGCCTTCAAAAAATCTGGTCTCCCGGGCCGGGCGGCGGGATTCCAGAAGATAGCGCCACCGCCAGCCCGGCTCGGCCGGCCTCCGCTCCAGGATGGTCAGAAAGCGCTTGGCTTCGGCCAGGTCCACCGGCCGGGCCGCTTCGGCCGCTTCCTCCCCGGGCAGATACCAGCTCACGGATAGGGTCGATTCCAAAAGTTCCGGGTCGGCGATCAAGGGGCCGCTGAGGTGGATCTCATCACCCCAGGCCCGGCCGATGCTCATAAAGGGCGGGTCGTTCTCCGGCTCTTCGGGCCCGGGGTTCATTTCCACCCGGCCGGCGGTGAGGGTCATTTCCCGGGGGGCGGAGATTACGAAAGCGGTCTGCATGGGCGTTGGCCTCGCGGAGTTTTTGTGCTATAGTCCAAAGGCGTTTTCATTATAGCGCGGAGGGGGGGCCATGTCACCTGTTTACTCCTACCGGCATGGCCCGGCCGACCGGGCGGGGCCGCCCTGCCCGGAGGGCGACGAGTTCGAGTGGACCCAGCCCGCGGCCGATCTGCCCCTGGCCCGTTGCCCCCACTGCGGTGGCCCGGTGGAAAGGCGCATCGAAGCCGCGGCTATCCGGCCCCGCAAGTTCAACTGCGAGCTTAAGGACCTGGGTTTCACCAAGCTGGTGCGGGTGGATGAAGGGATATTTGAAAACGTCACCCGGCGGCCGGGCGAGGCCAAATATATCGACCGCCGGCGGCCGGAAACCTTTCCCGGCCTGGAAAAAACCATTAAAGACTAGACAGTGGCGCGGCCCTTGAACAGTATGCCGGTGATACCCGGACCCGGCGGACCGGATCACCGCCCGGTGGTGGCCGTAATCGACGGCCAGGGCGGAGGGTTCGGCGTGGCCCTGATTCGGGAACTGAGGGCCGTTTTCGGCGACTGCCTGGACATCTGGGCTTTGGGGGCCAACGCCACGGCTACCGAAGCCATGATGAGGGCCAAGGCCAACCGGGGAGCCACCGGGGAAAACGCGGTGCGCGTCTGCCTGCCCCGGGCCGAGGTCATCCTGGGACCTGTGGCCATAACCTGGGCCAATGCCATGATGGGCGAGATCAGCCCCGGCCTGGCCGAGGCCGTCACCAGCGCCCGGGCGCCCAAAATCCTCATTCCCCTGTCCCAGGAGGGGATGGTCCTGGCCGGGTTCACCGGTCAGCCCCTGCCTCACCTGGTGGCGGAGGCCGTCCGCCAACTGGCCCTTCTGGCCGGCGGCGGGGCGGCCGGCGGAACGGAGCGGAACCATGTGTGAAGCCAATGTTTACCTGGCCCCCGAAGGCGGCGCTGAAGAGATCCTCTGCCTGGAGTCAGTGGATAAGATCGTGCCGGAAGGTCCGGACTCCTGGCGGCTGACCAGCATCTTCGGCGAACAGAAACTCATCACCGGGCGCATCCGGGCCATGAACCTGGTGGAGCACCGCATCGTTTTCGAGAACCGCCGTGAGGCCCCCTAACAAGGCCGGCCGGCTCGCGGCGGCTCCCGCGGCCGCCCCCACATCCTCCTATGTCAGGAAGGTTCTGGCCTTCCTGGACGCCGACTATCCCGAGGCCGGCTGCGCCCTTAAGTTTAAAAATCCTTTCCAACTCCTGGCCGCCACCGTGCTCTCGGCCCAGTGCACCGACGCCCGGGTCAACCAGACCACTCCGGCCCTCTTCGACCGCTTTCCCGGGCCCCAGGCCCTGGCCGGGGCCGACTTGGCCGAGGTGGAGGCCCTGGTCAAGCCCTGCGGTTTCTACCGTAACAAGGCCCGCCACCTGGTCGAATTGAGCCGGGGGCTCTGCCGGGACCACGGAGGCCAGGTGCCCCGGACCATGGGGGAACTGGTGGCCCTGCCCGGCGTGGGCCGCAAGACGGCCAACGTGGTTTTGGGCAACGCCTTCGGCTTGCCCGGCCTGACCGTGGATACCCACCTGGGCCGCGTCAGCCGCCGCCTGGGGCTGAGCGAAAGCCAGGACCCGGAGGTGGTCGAGGCCGATCTGGCCCGGCTCATACCCCAAGCCCGCTGGACCCTCTTCTCCCACCAGGTCATAGCCCACGGCCGGGCCGTCTGCCGGGCCCGCCGGCCCGGTTGCGAGACCTGTTCCTTCCTGGCCTGCCCCCGCCTCGTCTGAGGCCGACATTCCCGCCCGAGGCTGGAAGTTAGCCAAATTAAAGCGTCTATGGCGCCGCTATTTTTCCATCGGCCATTCTGACCACGCGGCTTGAGGTGTTGGCGAATTCGTCATTGTGGGTCACCATGACGATGGTCAGGCCCTCCCGGTTGAATTCATGGAGAAGTTCCATAATGGAGGCCCCGGTGGCGGAATCAAGGTTCCCGGTGGGCTCGTCGGCGAAAAGCACCCGGGCTCCGCGAACCAGGGCCCTGGCAATGGCCACGCGCTGCTGTTCGCCCCCCGACAGTTTCCCCGGCCGCGAGTGATGCTTTGCTCCCAAGCCGACCCGTTCCAGGAGCCCGCGGGCCGAGGCCAGATCCCGCGGCTGGACCGGCCTGAACCGATCCAGAAATGGCAAAAGGACATTTTCAAGGGCGGTGAGATAGGGCAGGAGGTGATGCTGTTGAAAGACCACGGCGAATTCCCGCCCCCGCAGGCGGTTTCTCGTCTCTTCCGGCGCGGAGCAGATGTCCAGGCCGTTGAAAAAAACCGTCCCGGCATCAGGCTTGATAAGCGAAGACAGGATATGCAGTAAAGTGGACTTGCCCGAACCTGAACGGCCGACTATGCTCAGGAACTCTCCGCTTCGGACGTGGAGATCAAGATCGTCCACGGCCGGTTTTTCAGAGCCGGCATAGCGTTTGACCAGGGCGGTGGCCTGGATCACAGAGCTACCAGGGCTTCGGCCGGTTCCACCCGGCTGGCTCTCCAGGCCGGGAAGGCGGCGGCCAGGGCGGCGGCCCCCGCGGCCAAGAGGACCAGGGCCAGGAAAAGGGAGGCCTGGAACTCCGGGGGGGCTTCCTCCGTCAGGTGGAGCTGCCGCAGAACATACCCGGTCAGAACCTGGCCCAGGGCGTAACCCAGAACGCCGGATAAAAAGCCCAAGGCCGCGGCCTCGGCCACGAAGACTGTGAATATTTTGGGCCTGGAGAAGCCGACGGCGCGCATGATGCCTATTTCCCGGCGCCGCTCCGCGACCGAGGACAGCATGGACATTATCAGCATGGCGCAAGCGGTGACCAGAATCACCAGGCTGACGGAAAAGGCCAGGGTCTGGGCGAAATGCACGGAATACATGCGGCTTTCAGCGACCTGGGCCAGGGCCCGGACCTCGGTGTCCGGCAGGGCCGACTGAAGCTGTTCCACTATGTCTTCAATGGGGCAGCCGGAGCAAAGGGCCGCCACCTCCAGAAACGAGGCCTGCCCCTCCTTGGCGGCTATAGCCTGGGCCAGGGCCAGGGGAACGAACAAGACAGTGTCGTCGTCGCTGCCCGTTGGCCTTAGTATGCCGCTGAGAGTCAGGAAGCGTCCGTCGATTTCCATGATCTGCCCCGGGGCCAGGCCCAGTTGGCGGGCGGCCGTCGCCCCGGCCAGAACGGCGTCCCGGCTATCGGCTTCCGGGAAAGCGCCTTCCACTTCCCAATAGCCTTTCAGGTGGAGTTCATCAGCCCAATTCACTCCGACCAGGGCGGCGCCCTGGCCCGAGATGCGGCCCACGGCCAGCACCTTTGGCGCCACTATGGCGATATTGTTCTTTAGTTCAATGGAGTGGATGGCTTCGAGAGCCGCGTCCAGGCGTATCGGCCGCTCGTCGAGGGTCACGCCGCCCAGGGCGTAGCCGCCATAGCTGATCCGCAAAGTCTCGGCCCTGGGCGTGACCAGGATGTTCGCCCCGAAGCTGATTAGTTTTTTCTCCAGGTTGTCGGCAACGAGCGAGGATACCTGGTAAAGCCCCGACATGGAGGCCAGGCCCAGGGTGAAAATGGCAGCCAGGAGAAGGGCGCGCGGCCATTTGGCCCTTATATGCCGAAGGGGCAGGGTGAAAATTGTCACTTGTTGTTCTCGGGAAAAAAGTTCGCTTCCAGGAGCAGTTCCCGGGCCGCGATCATCACCGTGTCGCCTTCCGTCCGGTGGGGGAAGGGATGCGGGTTGCAGCCGCCGGAGGCCAGCCCTATCCTGGCCAGGGGGAATTTTTGGCCGCAATGCACGCACACCATGACCCCATCGGTGAATTTATAGCCCTTGCCCGCTCTCCAGCAGGCTTCGCAGGCGTCCAGGGCCGCCCTGACAATGCCTTGCCCGTCCCGCACCACGAAGAATTTTATCACCTTGCCGTCCGCCCGGTAGCGGTAATGGCGGGAACTGGATTTGGGCAGATCGGAAACATTGATCACGATTTGGCCGTCTTTGGCCTTGACTTCTTCCATTGAATCGCCGAAGAAGCCGAAAAAGGCCAAGGCCTGGGAAGCGAAAAGTATGGTTCCGAAAAAATATATGACCGCAATGGGGCGCATGGTGTTCTCCTGATCGATCAGTTAGTTACAGGTGCCCGGTCAGTCCCCCGGGTCGGGCCAGGAAAAGTTGTCGATGAGGCGGGCCCGGCCGACCAAGGCGGCCAGGGCGGCCAGGATGGGCCGGTCGATTTCAACCGCCGGCTCCATGGTCGAGGCATCGACTATTTCCAGGTAGTCCAGCCTGACCAGGGTTTCCTCTTCAATCAGGGCCTTCATTGCCAGCTTGATTTTTTCGGCCCGGGTCTCCCCCCCGGCCAGGAGGTTTCGGCCGAGGGCCAGGCTCCGGGACAGGACCAGGGCGGCCCGGCGTTCCTCCGGTTCCAGGTAGATGTTGCGGGAACTCAGGGCCAGTCCGTCCGGCTCCCGTACCAGGGGGCAGGGCACCACTTCCACCGGCATATCCAAATCCCGCGCCAGGCGGTCGATGACGGCCAGTTGCTGGGCGTCCTTGCGGCCGAAATAGGCCCGGTCCGGCTGGACGATGTTGAACAGCTTGGTCACCACGGTCA
>JAITBV010000074.1 GCA_031283395.1 Candidatus Adiutrix sp. | reverse complement strand
TCCCCCAGGCGGGAGATGCGTTCGCCCGGGACGCCGGCTATTTTGCGCCACAGGTCGAAGGCCTCGTCGTCGTCCTTATAGACCGAAAAATACAGGCGGTCCGGGGGCAGGCCGTATTCCCTGGTCAAAAGCTCCCAGGCGAAGTTTATGGCCCCCTCCTTGAAATAGTCGCCGAAGGAGAAATTTCCCAGCATTTCGAAAAAGGTGTGGTGACGGGCGGTGTAGCCCACGTTTTCCAGGTCGTTATGCTTGCCCCCGGCCCGGACGCACTTCTGGGAGCTGGCGGCCCGCAGGTAGTCGCGCTTCTCCTCGCCGGTGAATATCCGTTTGAACTGGTTCATGCCGGCATTGGTGAACAGCAAGGTCGGGTCGTCGTGGGGCACCAGCGGACTGGAAGAAACCCGGCGGTGTCCGTGGCCATTGAAATACGCCAAAAATTTTTCTCGAACGTCACTGGCTTTCATCTTTATATCCTTATTCCCGGGGCCACTGGCCCCCGGACCCCATGACAGAACGGGAGATCAGGCGGCGCGCCAATGGTCGGCCGAGGCCGGAAATACGTGTTATTTGATAGATCCGGCGGGCGTTCGGGTCAAGACCCCAGTTCGGCGGCTTCGGCGGCCTTGGAGGCGGCCAGGGCCGCGTCGGGGGCCGTGGCGGCGTTATGGGATTCTATGACCTCGGCCATTTTTTCCGTGACCAGGCCGTAGGCACCGCGCAGTTTGGCCTCGATTTCCGCGGCGATGTCCAGGTTTTCCTGGAGAAAACGGCGGGCGTTCTCCTTGCCCTGGCCCAGCCTTTCCCCATTGTAGGAATACCAGGCCCCGCTCTTGTCCACGATGCTCAGGGCCGAGCCGATTTCCAGGAGTTCGCCTTCCTTGGAAATGCCCCGGCCGAAGATGATGTCGAACTCCACTTCGTTGAAGGGCGGGGCCAGTTTGTTTTTGACCACTTTGACCCGGACCATGTTGCCGATGCGGTCGTCTCCATCCTGGACCTTGCCCTTGTAGCGCACTTCCAGGCGCAGGGAGGCGTAGAATTTTAGGGCGTTGCCTCCGGTGGTCACCTCGGGGGGGCCGTAGCCCGTGACTCCGATCCTGGAACGGACCTGGTTGATGAAGATGACCGAGGTCATGGAGCGGTTGATGGCCCCGGTGAGCTTGCGCATGGCCTGGCTCATCAGGCGGGCCAGGAGGCCCACATGGGTGTCGCCCATGTCCCCTTCCAGTTCGGCTGAGGGGGTCAGGGCGGCCACGGAATCGATGACTATCAGATCCACCGCGCCGCTGCGCACGAGTATCTCGACAATGTCCAGGGCCTGCTCACCGCTGTCCGGCTGGCTGATGAGCAGTTCGTCGGTGTTGACCCCCAGGCGGCGGGCGTAACTGACGTCTCGGGTGTGTTCGGCGTCGATATAGGCGGCCACCCCGGGTTGGCCGGTGGGGCCGAGCTGTTTTTGGATCTCGGCCACGGCGTGGAGGGCCAGCGTGGTCTTGCCCGAGCTTTCCGGGCCGTAGATTTCAATGATACGGCCCCGGGGAAACCCACCGATGCCCAGGGCTGCGTCCAGGGCGATGGAGCCGGAGGGGATGACCGGCACTTCGATCTGTTCCCTTTCCCCCAGCTTCATGATGGAACCCTTGCCGAAGCCTTTTTCGATCTGGTCCATGGCCGCGTTCAGGGCCTTGTCCCGGGCCTCCTGGGGGTTCATGGCTTTTTCCCGGCGCTTGCCGCCGTCCTTGTTCAGGTCTTTGTCCGCCTTGCTCATGGTTTCAGCCTTCAGGTTGGGGAAATAATGGGAAATAAACCCTAATTAACATAGCACTGACGGACCGCCCGCGCAACCCCAATTTTTGGAGCCGCGCTCCCCCGGGGCGCGGGTGTTGACGGAGAAACGGGGGCCCATATATAATACAACCCGCTCGCGCGGTTTTTTAAGCCCCTTTTTATTTGGAGTATGAAGATATGAAAATGGCGATTTTTTTTCTATCCGCGTTCCTTTTGGCCGGGCTGGCTCCGGGATGCATTTGGCTGGGGAATGTGGGGGATTTGGATGACGGTCAGGATGGGCCCCGCCGCCAGGGTTATTCTCATCCGCGGGAACGGGCCGAACGCCAGCAATGGGCCAAAGAGGTTCAGCCCGCCCGAGAGGAGACCGGCCGGGAAGCGGCCGGCCGGCGGCCCGGCCAGGGAAAAGAGGCGGAGGCGGGCCGTGAACGAGAGAAACGCGAGAAAGCCGATCCTCCCCCCCGGGTAAAGGCTGAACGTGAAAAGGCTGAACGGCCCGGCCGGAGCAACGAGGAACAGTCCGGCCAGGAGAAGAAAGTTGACCGGCCCGGTCGGGGAAATGAGGAAAAGCCCGGCCAGGAGAAGAAGGTGGAACGGCCCGAAAACGAGGAAAAATCCAGCCGGGAAGAAGCCGACCGGACCCGGGAAGGGTCCCGGCGGAGGTAGCCGGGGCTTGGATCAGCCGAGCATTTTAGGCGTTTTACCGGCCGCCAGCGTTTTCGCCGGCCGGGCCGGCCCGGCCGGGCCACTGTCCAGCCGCCGGCCCAGAACCTGGGCGAGGCGATCGACATAATCATGGATGTGTTCGGCCTGATTGCTGATTTGGGCGCTGGTGGAGGCTAGTTCTTCGGAACTGGCGGCGCTCTTCTGGGTCACTTGATCAATATGAGACACGGCGGTGTTGATCTGGCCCACCCCCTGGGCCTGCTCGTTGGTGGCTGTGCTGATTTCGGTTATCAGCGTGCCGACATCCTTCGCGCCGGCGCTGATCTCCTTGAAGCTGGCGTCCAGCGCCGTGGCGATTTCGAAGCCGTTTCGAATCCTCGACACCGTGCCCGCGATGAGATCCGAGGTGTCGTGCGCCGCCTGGGCCGCCCGTTGGGCCAGGTTCCGCACCTCGTCGGCCACCACGGCGAAGCCCAGGCCGGCTTCACCCGCGCGCGCGGCTTCAACGGCGGCGTTGAGGGCCAGGAGGTTCGTCTGGAAGGCGATCTCCTCAATGGCTTTAATGATGCGTCCTATCTCTTCGGCCGAATCGTTTATCTCGCCCATCGCTTGAGACATGTTGTTGACGGCTGTTCTGCCATCCTCTATGAATTTCAGCGTCTGGGCCGTGGTCTGGCTCGTGCGCGTGGTGTTGTCGGCGTTCTTTCGGGTCATTGAGGACATCTGTTCCAGGGTGGCGGAGGTCTCCTCCAGGCTCACCGCCTGATCGCTGGCCCCTTCGGACAGCGCGTTCGATTCCCTGGCCAGCGCGCCCGAGGAATCGACCATGTCGGCCACCTCTCCGCTCAAGCCGTCGATGATGTCCGCCAGCGGCCGGATGAGCCCGTGCTGGATGGTGAAGACCAGAAACACCGCCAGCCCCAGGCCGAAGATTATGGCCGCCACCAGGAGGGTTTTGGCGAGGCCGATGGCGGAGGAACCGGCCTTGGTGGCGGCGGCGGTCACCGCGTCGGATTCGCTGGAACAGCTCTCCACCGTCAAGGCCAGCGCGTTTAGCGCGGTTTCCTGCATGGCCTGTATTTCCACCATGACCTTATCCTGGCTTTCCCGCACCCGGGTTTGGGCGGCTTGGGCTTCGCGGGCGAGGGTTTCAAAGCGGCCGATCACCTTGCCGGCCGCGATGACCATCGAGGTGTATCGGCGGGAAGCCCCGGCCGTGTCGCCGGTCGCCAGGAGGGCGTAGATGTCATGGGCGCCCTGGTGGAAGGCGGCATGGTCGGGGATCATCGCCTCCATTTCCCTGGCGATGGCCTGGTTCTTCACGTATTCGATACCGGGGGATCCATCGGACAGGGCGATCGGCTTGTCCGGATCGCGGCTCTTCTGATGCTGGCTCAGGCTCTCGTCGAACCGGATGCGCCATTGGCCGAAGGCGCAGGCGCTGTCGGAGGCGTTGACCGCCGGGCCGGAGACCCGCCCCTCGGCCAGCATGGTCCCCAGGCGGGAGGCTAGGGCGTAATGGTCGCCCCGAAAGCCATTGAGGTCGGCCAAAAGCCTGTCCGGGGCCAAGATGCGGGTCTTGTCCCATTCCTCGAAAATGGCTATCAATTCGGCATCGGCGTTTTTCCAGGTCAGAAGTTTTTTCCTGGCGTCCAGCCAGGCGGCTTCGGTCCGGGGAGCGGCGAAACCTTTGCCGCGGCCGTCTTCAAGCATCCGGTCGATGTTGCCGATGGCGGCCGTGGCCAGTTGGTCGGCCTGGGTGTGCAGATCGAGTTGATTCCGGCGCTCGGCCAGCGAAAGGCCGGGGGAAATCAGGGTGCGTTCCTGCCCGCGAACCTGTTCGAGCCGATACTGCAGACTCAGAATGCCCTCCCCGAGGGGCATGAAAAAATTGTCGACCTCGTCAAGGGCGATGCTCATTTCAGTGGCGGAGCGCCAGCCGCTGACGGAGGCCCCAATGGCCAGCAGCACCATGATAAAAAAAGCCAGAATTATTTTCAGGGAAAGGCTCATTTTTATCCCCCTTGCTTTAATCCTAAGTATCTATATCAGATTATATCAGAAATAGAAATACAAAAAAATAGATATATGTAGAAACAAGTAAATTGTTCGTAAAAGGAGAGCGCATTAATGATCGTCAAGCCTTCGATTGAGGCGTGGCGGCCGGTTTTCAATGGCGGCGGGGTCGGAGGCTGGGGAGTTCCAGGGTGTCGGCGTGGTAATATTTTTCATCGGCTTCGCTTTGCCAGGCCGAGCTTTTCAGGGGGTCGTCCTCCAGCGAGGCCAGGGCTTCGGTGACCTTGGCCCAGTTTCGCCAGACCAGGGGGTCTTCGGGGGCCAGCCGCCCGGCCTCTCCGCAGTGTTCATAGGCTTTTTGGAAGCGGTCCGCCTTGGCCGCGGCGTCTTCCACGCGCCAGCCCCAGTGGTAGAGCACATGGCCCAGGCCGGTGTGATGCTCGCCCTCGGCCGGGTTCAGGGCCGCGGCGGTGAGGTATTTTTCATAAGCCTCTTTCAGGCAGGCCAGGACCGAGGCTTCGTTGTCCATCAATTGGGCGGCCTTGAATAGGGCCTGGCCCCAGGCGGCCCAGTGGTCCGCGCAGGTGGGATTCAGTTCGCAGGCGGTCCGGAAGCGTTCGCCGGCCAGGGAGGCGTTGTTAAGGGGTCCGCCGCCGAAGTTCAATTCCTCGGCCAGGTCCGCCGCTTCCAGGTTGGCCCGGCCCAGCCAGCCCCAGATTTCGTCGTCCCTGCGGTCCAGGTCCAGGGCCTTTTCCAATTTTTCCAGGGACCCGGCCAAAAGAAGGGGCCGTTCATAGTCCGGTCCTTCCTCCATGAGTTCCAGGAGAAGGCGGCCCCAGGCGACCCAGGCCGGGGCGTCCCCGGGGTCGATCCTGGCCGCTTCCTCCGCCTTGTCCAGGGAGGCCCGCCATATTTCCCGGCGGCGGGCGGGGTTCTGCTCCGCCCGGGCCCGGGCCTGGAGATGGGCGCTCCAGTGGCGAAAGGGGCCGGCTTGGCCGGGATGGAGCCGCGCGGCCAGGCGAAACTTGCTCACAGCCTGGTCGCGCAGCCGGGCGGCCTGGGCCGGGTCCGGGGCCAGACCGGCCATCTCGCCCAACAGGTCGCCCCAATTTTCCAGGGTGACCAGGTTGTCGCGGCTTAGGGCCGCGGCCCGGGCGTATTTGCGGGCGGCCTGTTTCAAAAGCGTAAGGCGGCGGCTGGCCAGGGGCTTGGCCCCGGCCAGGGCGGTCAGGGCGTAGCCCCAGTTGTGCCAGTTCACGGCCGCCCGCTCCGGGGGGGACGTGCGGTCCCGGGCGGCTTTTTCATAGAGAGCGGCGGCTTCGGCCCAGAGGCGGCCGGCCCCGTCCTCGGCGCTGTATTCAGCCAGGGAACTTAAGATGCCGGCCTGTTCGCCCCAGGTTTCCTCCCCGGGGACCAAGTCGGCGGCCCGGGCGGCCCAGACCGCGGCTTCGGCCAGGAACCCGTAGGCCGGGCACCCCTCGGGCTTTTCACCCGCGGGCGAGAGATGGAACAGGCGGGTCAGGCCGTGGGCGGCTTCATGGCATATCTCCGGGTCGCGCGGATTGAGCCTGGCCGCTTCCCGGAATAAGGCCAGGGACTCCTGGTGGAGTTCCCGGGCTGTTTCCGGGCTGCGGTCTTCATTGCGCGAGGCGGCCTGGGCCAGGGCCTGGCCGGCCAGGCCGCGAGGCAGGGGGGCGGCCGGCTCTTCTTCAGCGGCCAGGAGGAAGAGGCGGGCGGCGTAGCGGGAATAGTGGTCGCCCTGATCGGCCGCCAGCCGGGCCAGGCTGAAGACCGCCCGGCCGAATTCCAGGTGGAAGGCGGACGACGGCGAACGACCCCGCCGGGCCGCCTCATAGGCGGCCACGGCCTGTTTGAGGCCGTCCCGGGCCAGGGCGGGACGGTCGGCCAGCAGGGCCTCCTGGGCCAGGAGCCGGGCCCGGCCCCAGCCGGCCGGAAAAAAATCCGGGTCCAGGCCCAGGGCGTTTTCATATTTTTCCAGGGCTTCCAGCCTCTCGGCCCGGCTTTCGTCCTCCGCTTCGGGCTTGAGGGTGGAGAGGCTCCGGGCCCGGGCTTCCAGGTGGCGTCCCCAGTCGGCGAAGATGCTGGCCTCGTCCACGGCCAGGGCCGCGGCCCGGCAGTAGGCCCGGCGGCTGGCGGCGCTCCATTTGGTCTCTGGATAATCGTCCAGGGTTTCCGGATGGTTTTCCCGCCCGGTTATCTGGCCAAGGAGGGCCAGGCAGAAAGCCCGGCCGGCCCAGGCCCCGGCGTGGCCCGGCTGGCGGCGCAGGGCCTTTTTCAGCCCGGCCAGGGCTTTCTGGACCAGGGGTTTTAAGGCGTCCAGGTCCCGGCTCGGGGACTGGAAGATGGCTTTTAGGGGCGCGGCGGCGGCCGGTTGGAGATCCGCGGTCAGGCGGGACCAGTCCAGGTGGCAGTCGGTGTCGGCCAGGAAGTGGCCGGGGTCGGCCCGGCGCCAGGCGGCCAGGCGGATCAGCCGCTTCTGGCGCCGCACGGCCAGGGCCAGGTTCAGCACCAGGGTGCCGGCCAGAAGCCAGAACCAATAGTCGAAGGGGCTTTGTCCGAGGAAGGGCAGGATCCCGGCCAGGGCCGCCAGAAGCGCGCAGGTGATAATATCCCCCCTGCGGAGTGTTCCCCCGCGGGGTTTTTCAGCGGGCATGGCCGGCCCTCTCCCAATTCGCCCTGGCCCGGTCGGGGTTGGCCAGGGCCCAGCGGGCCTGGCGGCAGACACCTCGCCAGAGGTTGCATTCCCCGGAGGTCAGAAGGCTGCGGTTGAAGATCTTTTTGATATTCATCAGCCAGTGTTCGGGGTTGTCGGCGGGCAAAAAGCCGATCATCAGAAGGAGGTCGGCCAGGTCGGCGTACATGCCGGCCAGTTCGGCCTGGGGCGCGGGGCGGACGGCCGGAGGCTCCGGCGCGGCCCCGGCGGCCAGGAGGAGTTCGTAACCCAGGAGCAACACGGCCTGGGCCAGGTTCAGGGAGCTGGTTTCCGGGCGGTCCGTGGGTATGCGCACCACCTTCTGGCAGAGGCGCAGGTCCCCGGTGGCCAGGCCCATGCGTTCCGGGCCGAAGAGAAGGGCCACGGGCCCAGGCCCCTCGCCCCCGCCGGCCAGAAGCGAGGGGGCCAGTTGGCGGGGCGTGTAAAAGGGGCCCCGGTGGCGGCCCGGCCGGGCCGTAGTGCCCACCACCAGGCCGTAGGGGGCCAGGGCTTCACCCAAATCCTCGCGGATGCTCATTTCCTTAAGGACATGGGCCGCGTGGCTGGTGGCCGTGCTCTCCAATATCTCCCGGTGGAGGCTTCGGGGCCGGACCAGGACCAGCCGGCCCAGGCCCATGTTGGCCATGGCCCGGGCCGCGGCGCCTATGTTCTCGCTCTTCTGGGGTTCGGTCAGGACCACGTCTATATGGCGGCGGCTCAAGGTTTCAGGCCGGCCGCGGGCGGGAGAGGTCTCAGGCATGGGCCGCCCTGTCCGGTCCCGGATCGGGCCGCCGGTTGACCAGGTTCTGGGCCAGGGTCAGGCCGCGCCCGGCCCAGGCCAGGGCCGCCTCGGCCGCCTGGTCCAGGGTCTCGTCCATCAGGGGCCACTGTTGGCTGGGAAAGCGTTCCAGGACATAATCGGCGCAGTCCGCGCCCTCGCCTTCGGCCGGGCGGCCGATGCCGATTTTCAGCCGGCAAAAATCCGTCTTCAGGTGTTCAAGTATGGAAGCCAGGCCCCGGTGTCCGGCCGGGCTTCCCCCGAAGGAGAGCTTCAGGCGCCCCGGGGGGAGGTCCATCTCATCGTGGATGATCAGGATGTCCCGGCCTGGGATCTTATAGAAGGAGGCCAGTTCCATGACGGCCTGGCCGGAGAGATTCATATAGGTCTGGGGCCAGGCCAGGACGGTCCGGGCCCCGGCGGCCTGGCCGCTGGCGATCAGGTTTTCGCGGAAGCGGGCCGGCGGCGGGAAGCCGGCCTTGGCCGCCAGGCGCCCGACGGCCAGGAAGCCGGCGTTGTGGCGCGTATATTCATAGCGCGGGCCGGGGTTGCCCAGCCCCACGATCAGCAACATACCCAAGCCCCCGGTCCCAGGCTGGCGCAGGCGGCCTTAGGATTATTTCTTACCCTTGGCCTTGGCGGCCGGGGCCGGCTTGACCGCCGCGGCCGCGGCGTCCTCCGGCGCGGCTTCGGCTTCGGCCTCGGACTTAAGCCCCTTGGGGATCGTAACCGTGGCCACCGGCAGGTCGGCCGTGAAGACCAGCGTGACCTCGTCCGGCGCCTTTATCTGGGACAGGTGGAGGGATTGACCCAGGCTCAGGTCCGAAACGTCGACCACCAGTTCGGCCGGGGCCTGGTCCGGCTGGACCTGGACTTCCACTTCCCGGAGACCGGGTTGGAGCTGGCCGCCTTTTTCCACTCCCGCCGGTTTTCCGGTCAGGGTCACGGGCACTTTGAGCCGGACTGGTTTGGCCGGGTCCAGCTTATAGAAGTCGGCGTGGATGGCCTTGCGGGTCAGGGGGTCCATCTGGCAGTCCTTCAATAGGACCGCCTGGGGGGCCTGGCCCTCGATGGCCAGTGTATACAGGGCGCGGTTGCCCTTGCCCGTGGTCAGGGCGGTCTTGAATTCCTTGTAATCCAGGGACAGGCTAAGGGGGCGTTCCAGCCCGGGGCCGTAGAAGACGGCCGGCAAGAGCCCCTGCCTTCTGAGGGGGCCGGCCTTGGGCCGGGTTTCCCGGGGGACGGCTTTCAATATAGTTGACAAACCCACGTGCTCCTCCTTATTTTGGGAAATTATAATTATAGCATATCTTAGCAGTCCTGTCCAGCCCATAGGTGGCCGAAAGGCCCGCCCGTCCGCCAATGCGGCCTTGTTGACCGCCCCGGCCTGTAAAGTATATAATCCGCCAGTATCCACATAAATTTTCAATACAAGGGAGGCTATGGGAAGATGCCCAAAAAAATAGAGCTGCCCGCGATCCCCCGGCCTGAACGGGCCAGGCGCCGCCTTTTGAAGGCGGCGGTGAAAAGCCCCGCCACCCTCCTTATTCAATACGACAACGCCAGCGACGGCTATGATGAAGACAAAGTCGAGGAGATGCGCGACCAGTTCGGTCTCAACATCATCACCCGCCAGCCCAAGGCCACGGTCTTCAAGCGCCTGTGGGCGGCCTTCGTCAACCCCTTCACCGTGGTCCTCTTCGTCCTGTCCCTGATTTCCTTTTTTTCCGACGACATGGCCGCCGTCGTCATCGTGATGACCATGGTCATCATAAGCGGCCTGTTGCGTTTCATACAGGAATGGCGCAGCGGTCGCGCCGCCGAGCG
>JAITBV010000317.1 GCA_031283395.1 Candidatus Adiutrix sp. | reverse complement strand
GACGATGACCCGCTCGGTGCCGTTGACGATGAAGGTGCCCTGGGCGGTCATCAGGGGCAGGGTGCCGAAATAGATTTCCTGCTCCTTGACCCCGCCCCGGATGGTCTTGACCCCGGTTTCCTTGTCCTGGTCGTAAATTTCCAGGGCCACCTTGATCTTCAGGGGGGCTTCGTAGGTCATGCCCTTGGCCAGGCATTCGTCGACCTCGTATTTGACCTCGTCGAAGCTGTAGGAAATGAACTCCAGGTTGGCCAGGCCCGAAAAATCGCGAATGGGGAAAACGCTTTTGAAGACCGCCTGCAAGCCCTTAAGGGCCCTGTCTTCCGGCGGCGTTTCCTTCTGGAGAAAACGCTCGTAGGAACAGCGCTGCATCTCGATGAGGTTGGGCATATCCGTGACCTGCTCGGTCTTGCCGAAGTTCTTGCGGATGCGGAGGTTGCTGTAACGGCTGGGCATGGGCACTCCTTGATTTGAGGGCTTCCGGCGCTTGAAACACGGTCAGCCCGGGCCCCGGGTCTGAAACCGGGCCGGGCAAAAAAATTTTTCCGCCTGTCAGGGCTTAAAAATCAATATCCTGTTTTCGGGTGAAACCCCGGACGAGAGACCACCCTTCGTTCCGGAGCGGATTTGGACAGACCGGGCGGCATTTCCGGGCGACCCAGCCGTCCGCCGCGAGCGGGTGGGTCCGCCTGAAGCCGCCGCCCGGCGGCTTAGATAGATGTGGTCTTTACTTGAGTTCGACCTTGGCTCCGACCGCCTCAAGCTGTTTTTTGTATTTTTCGGCTTCTTCCTTGGAGACGCCTTCCTTGACGTTCTGGGGGGCGGCCTCGACCAGGTCCTTGGCCTCCTTGAGGCCCAGGCCGGAAACGATGACCCGGACTTCCTTGATGACGTCTATCTTCTTGGCCCCGGCATCCACCAGCACCACGGTGAACTCGGTCTGTTCCTCGACGGCCGGGGCGGCCTCGCCGCCGGCCGCGGCGCCCGGAGCGGCCACGGCCACGGGGGCGGCGGCGGAGACGCCGAAGGTCTCCTCCAGTTCCTTGATGAGTTCGCTCAGTTCCAGAACAGTCATGTTCTTGAGGAATTCAATGACATCGGCTTTGGAAACGCTCATGATCAATATCCTTTCGGCCGGACCCTCGCCCGGCGTGTTTTCTGAAGATCAAAACCGGGGGCGGCCGCCCCCCTTGGTCATAAACCCTTTCAGGCCGCGGCCTTTTGGTCGCGGATGGCGGTCAGGGCATAGAGCAGTTTCTGGGGCACAGCCGCCAGCACCCGCACGAAACCGGTGGGCACGGCGTTTAAGGCTCCCAGGAAGGTGGACAGAAGGACCTCCCGGCCCGGCAGACTGGCCAGGGCCTTGATCTGGGCCGAGGTCAGGGCCTTTTCGCCCAAAAGGCCGCCCTTGATGACCAGCTTGTCGTTGGTCTTGGCGAAATCCGTCAGCACCTTGGCCAGGCCGGCCGGGTCCAGGGTCGTGCGGGCCAGGGCGTTGTTGCCGATGAAGAGCCCGTCCAATTGGCTCATCGGGGTGTTCTGGGCGGCCAGTTTCACCAGGGTGTTCTTGGCCACCTTAAACTCGCAGCCCGCCTCGCGCACCTTATGCCGCAGGCCGGTCAGGGCCTGCATATCGATGCCCTTGAAATCCGCGACGAAGACGGCCCGGGCTTCGGCGAAGCTTTGCCTCAGGCCGGCTACGACTTCCTCTTTCTTTCCGCGTTCCATTTTTCCTCCTTTCTCAAGGCTGCCGGGCGGACCCGGCTAACCGCCCCCGCCTACGGGGGGCGGCCTTTCGGCCCCAAGAAATGGCAGGACTTTGCGTCTTTCCTCGACCGGCGGCCCCCAAGGGGCCCTTCAGCCCTCCCCCGGCGGGGAGAGGGCGACCGGTTGTCTTCGGTCCGAAAGCGCCTCTGGCGCTTTGATTCAACTCAAAGCGGCCAGGGCAAATATTCGATCCCCCGGGGGGGGTCAGATGGCCAGGTCCTTCAGCTCCTTGACCAGGAGAGGGTCTATCCTGACCCCGGGCCCCATGGTGGAGGACAGGCAGATGGACCGGATATAGACGCCCTTGCTGGTGGTCGGCTTCAGGCGCTGGATGACGTCGAAAAAGGCGGAGATGTTCCGGAGAAGTTTTTCCGGCCCGAAGGATATCTTGCCTAGGGGGGCGTGGACTATGCCGCTCTTCTCCACCCGGAAATCTATCTTGCCGGCCTTAAGCTCGCGCACGGCCGTGGCCACTTCAAAAGTGACGGTGCCCAGCTTGGCGTTGGGCATCAGGCCCCGGGGGCCCAGGAGCTTGCCCAGGCGGCCCACCACGCCCATCAGGTCCGGGGTGGCCACGGCCTTGTCGAACTCCAAAAAACCGCCCTGGACCTTTTCCACCAGATCCTCGGCGCCCCAGACATCGGCGCCGGCCTCCTGGGCCTCCTTGGCTTTCTCGCCCTTGGCGAAGACCGCCACCCGCACCACGTTGCCCGTGCCGTGGGGCAGGGCGCAGGTGCCCCGCACCATCTGGTCGGCGTGGCGGGGGTCGACCCCCAGTTTCACGGCGATATCCACTGATTCGTCGAACTTGGCGTGGGCGGCCTCTATGACCAGGCCGGTGGCCTCCTGGAATGAATAGCGGCGCTGGCGGTCGATCCTGGCCTTGGCCTCGGTTTGTTTCTTACCTGTCTTAGTCATCGGCCGTCCCCCTATTTGACCACTTCCAGACCCAGGCTGCGGGCCGTGCCGGCGATTATCCGCTTGGCCGCCTCCAGGTCGTTGGCGTTGAGGTCCTCCATTTTCAGCCGGGCGATCTCCTCCAGCTGGGCCTGGGTCACCTGGCCGACCCGGACGCGGCCCGGGGTGGTGGAGCCCTTGTCGAGGCTCACGGCCTGCTTGAGAAGCACCGAGGCCGGCGGGGTCTTGGTGATGAAGGTGAAGGAGCGGTCGGAATAAATGGTGATGACCACCGGCGTGATGGTGCCGGGCTGTTTTTGAGTGCGGGCGTTGAAAGCTTTGCAGAATTCGGCGATGTTGACCCCGTGCTGGCCCAGGGCCGGGCCCACCGGAGGGGACGGGG
>JAITBV010000316.1 GCA_031283395.1 Candidatus Adiutrix sp. | reverse complement strand
TCGGAGACGCGGTATTGGACCACGAACCTGATGTCGGCTATGTTTTCATCCTGGGTCAGCATCATGGTTTCGTCGTTGCCGGAAGGGCCGCCTATTTCCAGGCGGTTGGTCCGGTTGATGTTGACCTTTATAACTTCCTCCACCGGAAAGGGGGCGTGGTAGTTAAGGCCGGGATTCACCGGCCGCACATAGCGGCCGAAGCGCTTGACCAGGCCCACCTCCGCCGGCTCTACGGTGAAGAGGCCGCTGGCGGCCCAGAGAACCAGGAGGGCCAGGGGCCACAAGGCCAGCGCCCGGCCGCCGGGCAGTTTGAGGTTTTTAAAGGCGTCGGGCATCTGGGGCAGGCCCGTTCCGTTGCCCCCCCGCTGTTTCTGGCGGCTTTTCTGCCACTCCTCCCAATCCATCGGCATTCGGCTGGACCCCTCGCATCGTTAGTTTATCAGGAAAACCGGAAAATACCCGGCTATGTTATCACAGTGGCTGATTTTTTCAACCAGGCGCCGCGGGCGATGCCCCGGGCGCCATAGGCGCTTTGATTTTGGGGCCGGTTTTCGGCTAGGGCCTCAGCTCCGAGATATAGGGGCCTTTGTAGCCCAGGGCTTGTAGCCGCAAACGCATCTCCTCGGCTTCGGCCCGGTCCGAAAACGGCCCCACGCGCACGGGGAAGCGGCGGCCGCTTTGGTAGAAATAGGCCGTAAAACCCTGGTCCTCCAGCCGGGCCACCCGGTCCCGGGCTTCTTTTTCGTCCCCGGCCAGGGAGGCCTGGACCGAGAAAAGCTTTTCCGGCGGGGCGGCCGGCGCTTCGGCCTCGCCTTCCGGGTCGTCCTCCGGATGATCGTCCGGGAGCGGTGTCCATTCTTCGGGTTCATCGAATTCCGGGCGGTCGGGAGCGGCCGGGGGCGGAGCCGGCCGGGCCGCGGCCGCGCGAGGGGCGGCCGGCGGGGGGATTTCATCGGCCGGGCTTAAAACCACCGGCGGGGACTGGGCCCAGCCGGCCATTTTTTCCAGCCAGCCCACCAGCCGGTGGCTGCTTTCCTCCGGGCGGTTGCGGCCCACCAGGACCCCCAGGAGAAAGACCCAGACCACGACCAGGAGGATGATGGAAACCTGCAGCGCCTGCCCCAGGGGGCCGGTGAACCAGCCGGCGGGCCGCCCGGGCTCCTGGCCTGGAGCGCCGTCGGCCTTGTCGGCCTCGGGTTCCCGGGCGGCGGCGGGTTTCTTGGGCGGCTTGTTTTCCGCCAGGAGCCGGCTGAGCTTCAAAAGATCCTGGTCGCGCCGGCTCAGGGAGCCGGGCGTTTTCGGGTGGGTTTTTCGGCTTTTGAACATGGCTTACATTTTGTCGGGCGAAGAGACGCCCAAAAGGTCCAGGCCCAGACGGGTCACCAGGCGGACGGCCCGGCAGAGGGCCAGCCGGGCCGGGGCCAGGCCGGGACCGGAAGTAACTATGGGGTGGCGGCCGTAATAAAAATGGAACTGGCGGGCCAGGGTGGTGAGATAGCCCGTCACCTGGTGGGGCTCGCGCTTGCGGGCCGCCGTTTCCACCAGTTCCGGGAAGGCGGACAGATGCTTGATCAGGGCCGTCTCTTCGGGCTGGGTCAGGAGCGCCAGGTCGGGCCGGTCGTCCGGCGGGCCGCCGGCCTGGCGGAGGAGGCTCTCCACCCGGGCCCCGGCGTATTGCACATAATAGACCGGGTTGTCCTTGGTCCGGGCCCGGGCCAGGTCAAGGTCGAACTCTAGGGTGGTGTCGGGGCTGCGGGTGAGGAAGATGAAGCGGGCCGCGTCCGGGCCGACTTCCTCCAGCACTTCCCTTAGGGTCACGAATTCGCCGGCCCGGGTGCTCATGGCCACCGGCCGGCCGTCGCGCACCAGGCTGACGAACTGCACCAGCAAGACGCTTAAGGCTTCCGGCGAGTGGCCCAGGGCCTCGAGGGCCGCCTTCATCCTGGCCACGTAGCCGTGATGGTCCGAACCCCAGACATCTATGAGCTGGTCGAAGCCCCGCCGGATCTTGTTCCAGTGATAGGCCAGGTCGGTCGCGAAATAGGTCTTGTCGCCGTTGCTTTTTATGAGCACCCGGTCGCGGTCGTCGCCGAAAGCGGTCGCTCTTAGGAAGAGCGCCCCTTCATGCTCATAGAGAAAGTTCCGGCCGCCGAGGGTTTCCAGGGCTTTTTCCACCTGGCCGTCAGCCAGGAGCGAAGCTTCCGAGAACCAGTGGTCGAATTCCACCCCGAAGGCCGCCAGGTCGTTTTTCATGTCCTTAAGGATGCGGCCGGCGGCGAAACCGGAGAGCCAGGCCGCCGCCTCTTCCGGAGGCCGGGCCGGAAGGTCCGGTCTTTCGGCCAGGGCCGCCCGGGCCAGGTCCAGGATATAGCCGCCCTGATAATGGTTTTCCGGGAAGGGGGCGTTGTCGCCGGACAGTTCCCCGATCCGGGCCAGGACGGATCGGCCCAGGATCAGCATCTGGCGGCCGGCATCGTTGACGTAGTATTCCCGGTGGACTTCGTAGCCGGCCCGCGAAAGCAGCCGGGCCAGGGCGTCGCCGATGGCCGCGCCCCGGCCGTGGCCCACGTGGAGGGGACCGGTGGGGTTGGCCGAGACGAATTCCACCATGATCCGGCGGCCCTGGGGGGGCCGGCGGCCGTAGTCGTCGCCGGCGCCCAGGAGGTTGGCCAGGGCTTCGGCCCACCATTTGACGCTCAGGGTGAAATTGATGAAGCCGGGGCCGGCGGTCTCGGTTTTTTCTATCCAGCCCTCCCGGTTGTCCAGGCGGGCCAGGATATCCTCGGCCAGCCGGCGGGGATTTGCGCGGAAGGTCTTGGCCAGGACCAGGGCCGCGTTGGTCGCCAGGTGGCCGTGGTTGGGATCGCGCGGTTCTTCCACGGTGAACCCGCCCAAGGGCGGGGCCGGCTCTCCGGTCTCGGCGGCCAGGGCGGCCAGGGACTGGTTGATCTTGTCGGCCAGCATTTTTTTCATGGGTGATAAGGCCTTATGGTGTAGACCATTTGAGGCTCTCGGCGCGCTCCAGGATGATCAGGGCCTCTTCCACGGCCAGGTTGTCGGTATAGGAAAGAC
>JAITBV010000230.1 GCA_031283395.1 Candidatus Adiutrix sp. | reverse complement strand
GCGCTTTCCGCCACGCTGCGCCTTTCGTCCAGGAAATAGGTGAGCCGGTGGCCGGTCAGGGAATCACGGCCCTGCCAGACCCGGGCGTTGCCGGTGAGGATGAGGCGGCGGGGGATGTTTTGGGTCAGGTAGAGGGCGTGGTCGCCCACGGCCAGGTGGTCGCCGTCGACCCTCCTGACCTGGCCGAAGCCTTCCACCCGGTCGATCTCCCGGCCGCCCCCGGCCAGGGGCGAAGAGTCGGCCTCCCCTTGGCCGGCAGACGTGTAAAAAACCTTCATCCGGTCACAGGTCAGGGTCAGGCCGCCCTGGCGAGCCACCACCGAGCCGCTGAACTGGACCACGCCGGCCGCCTCGTTGGTTTCCAGGCGGTCGGCGGAGATGGATATTGGCCCGCTGGCCGCCCCCGGCCCTTCCGCCCTGACCTGGGCCGCGGCCGGAGCCGCCATGATTGCCAGGATCGTGACCGCCAGGGCCGCCGTCATCGCCGCTCTCCTCACCCGAATCCTCCACGGTTCCATTAAAATTCAGAACAGAAGCCGCACCGGGCCTTCCACGCTCAGGTTGCGGTCGCGGGTGTTATAGACAAAGGCGGAACCCTCCAGGTCGGACTCCGGATCGGCGTAGCAGAAAGGGCTTTCGCTTATGAGAAGCCCGGCCTCGAATTTCATGACCAACTGTTCCGAGACCAGAACGCCGCCGCCGCTCTCCACAACTTTCACCCGCCCGGTCAGGGTGATCATTTTCCTGGTCTGGTCGTAGCGGCCGGCGGCGGAGGTGATGTCGTAACGGTCCGATCCGCGGCCGACCCGGGCCCGGACATCTTCCAGGATGAATAAGTCCTCGGTTTGATTATAAAGGGCCGAGGCGGCCTCAATGAGCAGGGCCTGGCCGGCTTCGCCGGCCTCGCTCAGGGTCAGGCGTCCCAGTCTCATGTCCACGTTGGCCGGCAACATATTTTTCAGGCCGCCGAACTGCTGCCGCCAATAGTTGGCCCCGAAGAGCAGGGCCCCGGAGGCGGCCAGGAGGGCCAGCAGGGCGCAGAAGAGATAGAATCTGGCCCGCAAAAGGCCGCTTCCCCCGCCCGGTAACTGTTGGCTTGGCAAGGCCCCTGGATCTTCGGGCATGGCACGGGTCCTACGAATTTTTCGGCTTATCCGGCCGGGATCTAATATTCGGGCTGGTCGGCCCGGTAAGCCGGCCGAATATAAAATAACATGGATGGGGGGGGCTGTAAAGGGGAGAAAGCAATAAACGGGCCAAAATCTTCAGCCGCTTTCAGGCCAAGCCCTTGGCTATGAAAGCGGCTTGGCCGAGGGCGGCGAAGATCAGGCGGAGCCAGGGGTCCTTTCAGTCTATAAAACTAGTTTTTACCTGAATGTCCGATGTTTTGGCAATCCCCCGCGGGCCGGTTGACGACCGGGCGGCGGGAATGATAAGTTTAGAGCGGGCCGAAACGTCATCAGACATATAAATCGATATAGTGCCCCTTGCCTTGGCGGGCCGCCGCCCGGGCCGGGACGGCCGGGGCCGGCGGAGCCTCCCGGCGGCGACGCATCTGGTTTAAAAACTGGTCGAGCATTTCCTCCCGCCAGGCGGCCCGGGCCTGGCCGGCCGGGCGGTAGTCGGGTTGACCGTTGACGCGGGTGCTTATGGCGTTCATGGTTTTTGGCTCCTTATGAAGATACCGTTTGCTTTCAAAAAGGTTCAATTTGAAAGCCGCCCTTGATATTTTCAAGAACCGGGCCAAAAAAAAGCGTCAAAAATCCCCCGGCGGCTTTGGATACGGTCTTGCCAAACAGCAGTGGAATGGTATATTCTAACGCAGATTTCCTTATTGTTTTTCCGGCCGGCCCAGGCGCCGGCCCGGAGGTGGACCTGTGGCCCAAATTGACGCCTTTTTCCAGTTGATGCATGAACTCGGCGCTTCGGATCTTCACCTTGCTTCGGGCAATCAGCCCATGGTCCGCCTGCGGGGGGCCATGGAGCGGGTCAAATACAAAGTCCTGGAAAATGATGAGCTCAAGAGGATCCTTTACGAAATCGCCCCCGAGGAGAAGATAAAGGTCTTCGAGGAAACCGGGGATGTGGATTTCGCCTACGAAATCCCCGGCCTGTCGCGCTACCGGGCCAACTTTTTTAATCAAAAATGGGGTATTGCGGCTGTTTTCCGCTCCATTCCCACCATAATCCCCACCGCCGAGGACCTGGGGCTGCCCCCGGTGATCCTGAAGCTGGCCACCCTCCCGAAGGGCCTGGTGCTGGTCACCGGGCCCACCGGCAGCGGCAAGTCCAGCACCCTGGCGGCCATAGTGGACCAGGCCAACCGAACGAGGCGGGATCACATACTGACCATCGAAGACCCGGTCGAATTCGTCCATCACAGCCAGGAATGCCTGGTCAACCACAGGGAATTGGGCACCCACACCAAGAATTTCACGGCCGCCCTACGGGGGGCCCTGAGGGAAGACCCGGACATCATCATGGTCGGCGAAATGCGCGACCTGGAGACCATCGGCCTGGCCATCGAGGCGGCCAACACCGGCCACCTGGTTTTCGGCACCCTCCACACCACCAGCGCGGCCAAGACCGTGGACCGGATCATTGAAATCTTCCCGGCCAATATGCAGGGGCAGATCCGGGCCTCCCTGGCCGACGGCTTGAG
>JAITBV010000227.1 GCA_031283395.1 Candidatus Adiutrix sp. | reverse complement strand
ATGGAGACTTCCGGCTGGGCGTATTGGCTGGAGACCACCCGGGCGTCCACCAGGCCCTCGCCGGTCATCAAGGGCTGCCGCCTTAAGAGGTAGGCCCTTTCCTCGCCGGGATTCGGCCGGCCCCCCGGCCCTTCGCGGCCATAGAGCACTTCCAGGCCGGCCGGCACCCCGTTGGCCAGGGCCCATTCGGCCGTGCGGGTGTCATCGACCAGCTTGAATTCCAGCATGGCGGTCTTGCCGATGAGGGCCACGGCCCGCTGGGGGTCGCTCAAGCCGGGCAGTTGGATGACGATGCGGTCGGGGCCCTGGGGGCGGATGTCCGGTTCGGCCACGCCGAAAAGGTCCACCCGGTTGCGGATGGTCTCCAGGGCCTGGCGGCCGGTCATCTCGCGCAGATAGGCGGTTTCCGAATCGGTCAGGGTCAGTTCGGCCTTAAGCCCGTCGGCCTTGAAGGCCAGGTTTCCGAATTGCTTGTCCATCAGGGTGCGGGCCGCGGAAAGGTTTGCGGCGTCAGGAAATTCCGCCTCTATGACCAGGAGGTCGGGGCTTTTGGCCACGCGGACGGCCGGAATCGAGGCTTCCGACAGGGCTCGGCGCACTTCATCGGCCTGGCGGCCGAGGTTGTTGGCCAGGGCCACCTCCAGGTCCACGCCCATGATCAGGTGGATGCCGCCCTTGAGATCCAGCCCCCGGCTGATCTTCTTCTTCGGCCCCCAGGAGGGCGGGTCGTCGATGAAGGTCGGCAGCATCAGGGCGGTGAAGACGAAGACCACCGCCCCCATCAGGCCCAGGCGCCATTTTATCGAATTATCCACGGCCGGCTCTCCTTACCTAAGGCCAAGTTTTATTTCTTGTCTTTCTCGCCGCCCTGGCCTGGCTTGACGACCCGGCTGACGAAACCCCGGCCCACCTTGACCCGGACCTGGGGCGCTATCTCCACGGTCAGCTCGTTCTGGTCGCTGCCGGTGATGACGCCCAGGATGCCCCCGCTGGTCTGGATGCGGTCGCCCTTTTGCAGGCTGTTGATCATTTCCTGGTGTTCCTTCTGTTTTTTCTGCTGGGGGCGGATCATAATAAAGTAGATGAAGGCGAACATGCCCCCGAACATCACAACGCTCGTCCAAAGGCCTTGCGTCTGGGGGGCGGCGCCCCCGGCGGCGCCATCGACGACATCGGCGGCCCAGGCCAGGGCCGCGGCGAAATTTAAGCTGAACATGGGTTCTCCGTCAAAGTGGTTTAGGGTATCGTCTTTGGTTCGGGAAGGTCTTCAGCCTTTAGGAGAAGCCTTCGGCCCGCCCCCGCTCCAAGGTTTCATAAAACTCCTTATAATACCCCGAAAAGGTCCCGTTTAGCAAGGCCTGCCTGGCCCCCCCGGTCAGTTCCAGGTAGTAATGCAGATTGTGGACGCTGGCCAGGCGCAGGGCCAGGGGTTCGCCGTTCTGGAAAAGATGGCGCAGATAGGCCCGGGAAAAGGCGCGGCAGGTGGGGCAGGCGCAGGCTTCGTCCGGGGGCCTTTCATCTTCGCGGTAGCGGGCGTTGCGGATGACCAGGCGGCCGAGGCGGGTGAAGATCTGGCCGTTGCGGGCGTTGCGGGTGGGCATGACGCAGTCGAAGAGGTCCGCCCCGCGCCGGATGCCCTCTATGAGGTCCACGGGGGCGCCCACGCCCATTAGGTAGAGGGGCTTGTTTTCATCCAGGCCTTCGCGGGCCGCTTCCATGGCCGCCCAGCGTTCGGCCGGAGGTTCGCCCAGGGCCAGGCCGCCCACGGCCTGGCCGGGCAGGTCCAGGGCGGCGGTCTCTTGGGCGGAAAGCCGCCGGAGGTCAGGGAAAAAACCGCCCTGGACAATGCCGAAGAGAGCTTGGCCGGTTCCGGTTGCGCCGGTTCCGGTTGCGCCGGCTTCGCGTTCAAGCCAGGCCGTCCGGCAGCGTCGGGCCCAGCGCAGGGTCAGGGCCAGTGATCTTTCGGCCTCTGCCCGGGTGGCCGGGTAGCTGGTGCATTCATCGAGGCACATCATGACGTCCACGCCCAGGGCGGTCTGGATCTCCACGGCCCTTTCCGGGCTGAGAAAGGCCCGGGAACCGTCGTAGGGGGATCGGAAATCCACTCCCTCCTCGGTCAGCCGGCGGAGGGCGGACAGGGAAAAGACCTGGAAGCCCCCGCTGTCGGTCAAAATGGGGCCGTCCCAGCCCATGAAGCGGTGGAGGCCCCCCAGGCGGGCCACCAGTTCCTCCCCGGGCCGCAGCATCAGGTGGAAGGTGTTGGCCAGGACCATCCGGGCTCCCACGGTCCTAAGGTCGTCCGGGGCCACGGCCTTGACCGTGCCCCGGGTGCCCACGGGCATGAAGGTGGGGGTGGGGATATCCCCCCGGGCCGTGCTGATGAGGCCGGCCCGGGCCGGCCCGGCGGGATCCCTGGCTTCGATGCGGAATTTTATACTCATTATAAAACTAAGTTTTCTGGATCAGGCTGATGCCGGAAAGGACCAGGGCCAGGCCGGCGGCCAGGGACCAGCCCAGTTTTTCGTCCAGGATCAGCCAGCCGCTCAGGACGCCGAAGACGGGCACCAGGTTGATGAAGACCGCCGCCCGGCCCGCGCCCAGGCGCAGGATGCCCTGGTAGTAGAGCGTGAAGCCCAGGGCCGTGCCCAGAAGGCCCAGGAAGGCCAGCCCGGCCCAGCAGGCCGGGCTGTAGGCCAGGGCCGGCTCCCCTTCCCAGAGGGCGGCCGGGCCCAGGAAGATCAGGCCGAAGATGCAGGCCCAGGTGGTGGACTTCAGGGGGGAGAGGCGCTGGAGCACGAGTTTGCCGAATAAGGAATAGGCCGCCCAGCACACGGCGCAGGCGGCGACGAGCAATTCACCCTGGCCCAGACTCCCGGTCAGAAGGCCGGTCGGCCGGCCGCGGGTGATGACCAGGACGGCCCCGGCCAGGGCCAGGGCGAAGCCGAAAAGGCCGCGGCCGGTTATCTTTTCCCGGAAGAAGAGGGCCAGGCCCAGGTAAGTCAGGCCGGGGTTGGCGCCCACGATGACCGAGGCCGTCCCGGCTTCGGTCAGGCCCAGGCCCTTGATGAAGAAGTAGTTATACCCGAACATGCCCGAGGCCCCCAGAAGGGCCAGGAGCAGCCAGCCGGCCGGATCCAGTCCCCGGGGGCGCAAAAAGCCCTCCCGCCGCCGGGTCAGGGGGACCAGGACCAGGGCGGCCAGGGCGAAGCGCCAGAAGGCGGCGGAAAAGGGTCCGCTCTCCCGGGCCACTATGCGGGCGGCCACGAAGGTCGCCCCCCAGGCCGCCATGGTCAGGACCAGGAGAGCGTAAACCAGGCGGTCCGTCATTCGGCATTTGGTAAAAACCATGGTGTTCCTCGGGCCTATTCTAGCCAAGCCCCCAGGCGCGGTCAAGGCCGGGCGCTTGTTTTTCTCCGGCCTTTATATTAGGATAATAAAAATCAATTTGAAAAAATCCGGCGAGGTTTCCCCATGTCCCGAACCCCGAGCCTTCAAAACCGGGAGCAGTATCATGGCGGCCAGATGGCCGCCCTGGCCGAAGCCGATCTGCCCGCCCAGGCCCCGGCCCTGGGCCTGGCCGTGGATAGCCAGGGCCGGGTGCCGGTCCGCTTCTTCGGTCGGGACTACCTGGTCTCCAACGCGGGTATTTCCGCCCTGGACGGCGCACCCGTCCCCCTGGACCACCAGAGCGTCCTGGCCCACTACCTGATGAGCCGGGGCCGGGGGACCCTCTCCGGTGAATTTTTGCCCATCGGCCGCCTGACCGGGGTGGTCTCCACCGGGGCCAGCCCCAGCGACAACCTCATCGTCCCTCTCACCGAAAATTTCGGCGGGCGCTACGACCTTTTCGCCGGGGCGGCCCGGCGGATAGGCGGCCGGGCCGAGGGCCGGTCCCCCTCCGGGGGCGAATCCTGGCTTTTCCCGGACCTGCCGTTTTTCCCGGTGCGCGTCGTCTTTTTCGAAGCCGACGACGAGTTCCCGGCCGAGGTCAAGGTGCTTTTCGACTCCTCGATCACCACCTTCGTGTCCTACGAGTGCCTGGAACTCATGGAACTGGTCCTGGTCGAGGAGCTTCTGGGGCCGTAGGCCGCCGAGGCCCCATAATCCGGCGGGGCGGCGGGGGCTGAAGCGCCCGAGGGCGTGATTATGGTTCAAAAAAAGGGCCCCGGCGGGGCCTTTTCTTTGCCGGGCCGTTGGTGTATAATAGAGTATTAGCCTTGAAAACATTCTGAGCCTTAAAGGGCCGGCGAAGGCCCCGAAGGGCTTTGACAGCGAGGAGTTTAAATGAGTGAAACCCTGACCAGTAGTGTGGATAAAATTTGCCAGGAAACGGACTGCTCTGAAAAAATATCCGGCTTGACCCCGGAACAGCGCCACCTGTTCAAAAGTTTCACCTACTGCCCCTACTGCGCCACGGAAATGACCCTGGTCTGCAACCACTGCCATGAGCAGTTGTCCAGCGCCGATTTCAAGTTTTGCCCCTGGTGCGGGGCCGCCTTTGAATGATTTCTTTTCGGATACTTCTGGCAATATCAAGGAGAAACATCCATGAGCGAAGCGAAACTGCCTAAGATTCAGGATTTCGACCTGGCCGGGAAGATAGTTCTGGCCCGGGTCGATCACAATGTTGTGGAAAAGGGCGTCATCAAGGATCCCTTCCGCATCGATTCAACCTTCGGTCTCATCCATTACGTCGCCACCCGGGGCGGTCACCTCATCCTGATGACCCACAACGGCCGCACCCGCGACGGCAAGACCGGCAAGATCAAAAGCGAGTCCGGCACGGCCGTGGACCCCATCGTGGAATACCTCAACCGCAAGCTGGAAGCCGGACTGGTCATCCCCAAGCTGCCGAGGGACCCGGAATGGGGCATCACCAACATGGACGATGTGGTCCAGGTCATGCTCCCCCTCCTGGACCAGCTTAGGGAACGCAAGGTGGGCGGGCTGTATATGCCCAACACCCGTTGGTTCGCCGGCGAGGAATCCAAGGACGACAAGACCAAGGTCCTGGCCGCCGAATTGGCCGGGCTGGCCGACATCTACGTCAACGACGCCTTCGGCTCCTGGCAGCCCCACGCCTCCACCTATGACGTGGCCAAGGATATGCCGGCCTGCGCGGGCTTCCTGATGCAGAAGGAGATCGACAACCTGGCCCGGGTGATCACGCCCGATCCGCCCTTCGTGGCCGTGGTGGCCGGCTCCAAGTACGACACCAAGATCGGCCCCCTGAACAAACTCTACGACCAGGTCAGCCATCTCCTCCTGGGCGGCGTCATCTACAACGCCTTCCTTTGCGCCAAATACGGCATCGAGGTGGCCGGGGTGGAAGCCGAGGATGTGGAACTGGCCAAGGGACTGGTGGAAAAGGATAAAAACGCGGGCAAGATACTGGAGCCCAAGGCCGTGGTGGAATCCAAGATCCTCGACAAGCGCGACCCGGCCCAGGTGCGGGTGGTCAAGGCCGCCGATTTTTCCCCGGGCCAGAAATACGCCTATTTCCTGGACGTGGCCCCGGAATCCTTCGACGACCCGGCCATCCGCGGCCCCCTGGCCCAGGCCCGCACCGTCTTCATAAACGCCGTCATGGGCTTCACCCCCAATTTCGGCGAGGGCAGCCGGGCCATGTACGGCCTCATCGCTGAAAACAAAAAGGCCCTTAAGCTCTACGGCGGCGGCGACACCCTGGCCGAATTCAAAAACCTTCAGCCCGGGCTCTACATGGACGCCCTGGACGACCCGTCCTATTATTTCTTCACCGGCGGCGGCGCGGTGCTCACGGCCATAGAGCAGGGCTCTCCCTATGGCCTTAAGCCGATCAGCGTCCTTTTGAAGAAGTGAGACGCTTATGACCAAACCAGGGCCGGCCGGAGAGGAAGGAACGCATCTGGCGGAATTCTGGCGGGAACTGCCCCTGCCGGCCTACATAATAGACAATGACCGCGGCCTGTATCTGGCCAACCAGGCCCTGGCCGAGACCTTCGGCTACCCGGATACGGCGGCGGCCCAGGCGGCCCTGGAATCGGACGGTTTTCTGCCGGCCCATTTCAGTTCCGAAGTCGTCAGCGAGTTTTTTGAGATATTGACCCGCCAGGGCCGGGTGGACAACTGGCTGCTCACGGGCGAGACCCTGGGCGGCCAGGAATTGTCGTTGGAAATTTCCGCCTGGGGCGTTCTGCGCAGTTCGCGGGGGCCCCAAAAAGCGGTCAAGGCCGTCTTCGTGCCTCCGGGCGAAGTCCGCGATGCCACGGCCCTACTGAACAAGGCCCGCCAGGAGGCCGAACAGGCCGAGAAGGCCAAGAACGAATTTCTGGCCAACATCAA
>JAITBV010000111.1 GCA_031283395.1 Candidatus Adiutrix sp. | reverse complement strand
GATGGCCGGGCCCATTTCATTCGCTCGCCTTTGTCTGTCCGCTGTTTAGTTTTCAAAGATCTCTACTACAAACCCCTTTCCGGGGCGGGTAATTGCCGAATATAACAACTCACCTATCTCTTGTCAAGGAGTTTCTTAACATTTTTTTGACTTTTCCTGAAAGCCGAAAGACCAACGATTTTGGGAATAATATCCATGAAATCACTATATTGTCAGGTCCAAGGCTGAAAGTTTCTCTTTTATTTGTGTGAGATTCATGCGGTCCACGTTTTCCCGCAGCCAAGCCGCCAGGCCCTCGTCGGCTTCGTATTCAAAGGCTTCGATTTCGGCCAGGGCCGCGTCCACCGCGTCCATGTCATAGGCCTCGCAGGCGGACAGGAGTTTTTTCAGCGCCAGGCTGTCCGGCTTGTCCTTTTTGGGTTTCTGGAGATCCGTTCGGCGGATGAGGCTTTCCAGGCCGACCAGCAGTTTTTCAAGGGCTTCTATAAAGGCGGTGTTGTGGGCCGTCACAAAGCCGATGTCGCCCTCCTGGGCCGCCTTTTCCAGGACTTCGGCCTGGTCCCCGGCCAGGTACGCGCTGATGCCCCGGCTTGATCCCTTTATGCCGTGGACGATAACGGCGTAGTCCGCCAAATTTTCCTCGCTGACCTTCCTGGCGGCTTCCAGGAGCGGCCGGGTGTTGGTGGCGTAAGAGCGCAGGACCTCCATGAAGGAATCCAGGTCGCAGTCGAAACGCTCAAACCCCTTTTGCAGATCGATGCCCTCCACCTGGCCGGGGAAGGGCACCGCGGTTTTTTCCGGCCATTGGCCGGGGGTTTCGTTGTCTTCAAATTTTTTGTCCCGCACCCATTGCCGGATAACGGCATCCAAGCGGCCCATTTCTATGGGCTTGGACAGAAAAGCCTGGAAACCGCGGCTCAGGAACATAGCCTCGTTCCCGACAATGGCGTTGGCCGTAAGGGCTATCAGGGGTATGTCGCGAGCGTATTCGGTGCCTATTTCCTCCCGGATGATCCTGGCGGCTTCCAGGCCGTCCATCCCGGGCATCATGTGGTCCATGAACACGGCGTTGTAGCGGATCGTTTCATCCCGCAGGGCCTCGATGGCCGCCTGGCCGCTGGTCACGCAGTCGATCCGCATACCGTAGGGCTTCATCATGCCCCTGGCCACGTCAAGATTGGTCGCCACATCGTCCACCACCAGCACCCGCGCGTAGGGCAGCTTCAGGCGCACCAGCCGGGCGTTCTGGTGGCGTCTTTGCTCAAGGTAGCGGAAGTTTTTCAGGCTGTTCGCCACGAACGGGCCGATCACTTCGTCGGACACGAATTTCTGGCGGAACTTCACTGTGAAAATGCTGCCTTTCCCGTATTCGCTTTCCGCCGTGACCGAGCCGTCCATCATCTCGGCCAGTTTTTTGGTTATGGGGAGTCCCAGTCCGGTTCCTCCTATTTGGCGGTTTGAGTTTTGGTCAAGCTGGATGTATTCGGCGAACAGCCGGTCGAAATCCTCGGGCCGGATGCCGATGCCGGTGTCCCGGACGCGGAGGGTCATCCAGACCGCATCGCCCTGCCGGGCGCAGCTCATGCTCAGTTCCACCGTCCCTTCCCTGGTATATTTGAAGGCGTTGGACAACAGATTGTTGAAAATCTGCTTGATCCTCAATTCGTCGCCGCAGAGGCGCGCGGGCAGGTTCCCGTCTATATCCAGGATGAAACTGATCGGCTTTTCGTCAATGTGCATGATGCATTGGGTGATGGCGTCATTGATGAGACTGGGGATGTCGTATTCGGCGGGGACCAGCTCGAATTTTCCCGCCTCTATCTTGGAAATGTCCAGGATATCATTGACCGTGGACAGGAGGGTCAGGCCGGCATTGTGGATGTTTTCAAGGTTCGGGTTGGCACTTTCCGCCTCTTCGGATTCCAGGGCCAATTCGGACAGACCGATGATGGCGTTAAGGGGGGTGCGCATTTCATGGCTCATGCTGGCCAGGAACCTGCTCTTGGCGTTGTTGGCCTCCCGGGCCTGCCTCAGCGCGTTTTCCAGGTCAGCCTGGAGCCGGATCATTTCCCTGACGTTTTCGTTGCGCAAGAGGGCGTTGGCTATCAAAAGGCCGCCTGAACGCAGGATAGCCTGCTCGGTTTCGGAAAACGTCCGGTCCCGGTGGCAATCGTCAAAACCGATGAAACCCCAGAATTGATCGCGAACGAACAGCGGCGCCACAAAGATGGACCGTATGTCCTGCTGGAAAAGCTGCGCCTGCTCCCGCGGCGACATATCGCGCACCAGGCTGGTGAGGCATTCGCCCCGGGACAGTTTTTCCTCCCAACCGGGTATGTTTTCCTCGTATGGTATATCCATGGTCCTTTCGTTGTTCATCTGGGACACGGCATCGCCCAGCCACTCGTAGATCTGGGTGCAGCACAGCCGATCATCCTTAATGCTGTTTTTCCATATGCATACGCGGTCCACGCCTACGGCTTCGCCCATCAGGCCCATGCATCGACTCACGTTTCGCTCGAATTCGTCGGCTTCCGACTTCAAGAGGATGGCGGCCGCTTGGTTCACCGCGTCCAGGAGACTGCCCCGCCGCTCGATCTCCTTCATCATCTGTTTGTGTTCGCGCAGATCCCGCACATATCCCGCGAGGGCGTAATCGCCCTCGAAGCCGACGCGGACCATCGTTATTTCAGACGGAATGGGAGTGCCGTCCAGGAGTTGATGCGTCCATTCAAAGACACATTTGCTGTTTTCAAACGCTTCCGCGAGGTGCCTTTCGACCATCTCGGAGGAAAGCCGCCCATCGGGCTGGTATTTCGGCGAGAGGTCTGAAAAACGGTCGATGAATTCCTGCTTGTCCTTAAGGTTGAACCGCGTGACCGCTTCCTCGCTGCAGTCGAAGAGGCGGCCGTCTTTGTCCCACAGTTGGGCGATGAAAGGCATGGCGTTCAACAGAAGATTCGCGCGTTCATGGGCTTCGCGTATTTTGGCCGCCTGCTCTTGGCGGACCAGGGCGCTGACCAGCATCAAGCCCGCGGAACGCAGGATGTCGACCTCGTCCTCGGTGAAGGCGCGCTCCCGGCGGCAGTCGTCAAAGCTGAAAAAGCCGTAAAATTGGTTTTGCCAATGCAAGGGGATGGCCAGAAGGGTCTTTACGTCCTGGGGCCCCAATATGGCTTGCTCCTGCCCGCCGAGGCCGGAAATCGGCCCGTTTAGGTATTCATTCCGCAGGAATTTGCTCTCCCAACCGGGAAGATCGCGGTAGGGGCGAAAGGCCACGGGTTTTTTCCAGGGGCCGGTGTCGTTCAGCCAGTGGAACTGATTGACATAGCCAAAGACGCCGTTGATGGTCTCGTTCCGCCAGATGCAGATGCGGTCGACATCCACGTAGCGGCCTATGATCTCCATGCCTTCAAGGAGCGAAGCCTCAAAGGCGATCTCGTCCGCCGGCGCGAGCAGCACGGCCGCCGTGCGGTTGACGGTATGCAGCAGGCTGTCCCGCCGCTCTATTTCGTTCATCATTTGCCGGTGTTCACGCAGGTCCCGCCCATAGGCCGCCACGGCATAGTCGTCACCGTAGTTGAGGCGGACAAAGGTGATTTCAAAAGGCATGGGCGTGCCGTCCGCCGCCTGGTGCATCCATTCAACCGTGTGGCGCCCGTCCTTAAACGCCTTGTTGAGGCTCTCGGCGGCCTTGTCGGAGGAAAGCCGCCCGTCAGGTTGATATTCCGGGGAAAAGTCGAAAAAATGGCTCAAAAAATCAAATTTGTCTTTGACTTTGAATGCCTTGACGCTTTCCTCGTTGCATTCGAATAGTTTGAGATCCCGGCCCCACAGGTGGCACATGAAAGGCATCGTGTCCAATATCACCTTGGTGTGTTCATGCGCCAGGCGGATTTTATGCGTCTGCTCGTGGCGGTTTAAGGCGTTGACCATCATCAGGCTTCCGGACCTGAGTATGCTGATCTCGTCCTCGGTGAAAGTGCGTTCCTGGTGGCAATCGTCAAAACTGACAAAGCCCCATAGATGCCCCTGCAAATGCACCGGGATCATCAGGGCCGATTTTATGCCGAAGGGCCGCAGGATGTCCTGTTCGTTCAGCGTGAGGCCGGAAAGCGGCCCGTTGACGCATTCCCCCCGCAAAAATTTTTCTTCCCATTCCGGATTGCGGCTGTAAGGGAATCTCATCCCGGGGTGAACGGTCTTGTCCTCCCGGCTCGAGGCTCTGCGCCAGACGCCTTGGCGGACATAGTAAAGGGCATCGTTTATGATCTCGTTCTTCCAGATATACACCCGGTCGACATCCACGCAAAGCCCCATGAGCTCCATGCCTTCCAGGAGCGAAGCCTCGAATTTTTCGTCGTCCGCCGCCGCCAGAAGCACGGCCGCCATGCCGTTTACCGCGTGCAGAAGCCTGGCCTGGCGCTGCCGGCTTCCGGTGGCATGAAGCAGATCGGCATTATAGGCTCTGAGGTGTTCTCCCGCATCCTGTATCGTCCGCGCCAATTCGCCGATTTCGTCATCGCGGTCACGGCCGAAGATGTCGGCGCCGTCCGGTCCGGTTTCCGCGACGCTTTTGATAAGCCGGTTGAGCGGCGTGAAGACCAGCCGGCCTATCAGGAAGTCCCTGGCCCCCACATAAAGGAGCAGGGCGAACAACAGGGCGAGCGACAGGGGCAGGATGTTCTTGACGCCGAACAAGGGGTCGCTGTTGAAAAATACGACGACCGACCAATCCGTCATGTCGATCGGCGCGACGGAGGCGTAACCATAAGGCCCTTCAGCCAGCCTGAGAACTTCCGGCCGGGACTGGCGGTCGAAGAGGCCGGATATTTTCTCCAGATACGAGTCGATGGCCAGGGCGAAGGCCGGGTCGGAACTCTCATTCTGGATGTGGGTTTTGTTTGTCTCCCGGAAGGCCTCGGGAAATGAACTGTCCAGCTGGATAACGCCGTTTTTGTCGATGACATAGCCTTTGAGGCTTTTGGCGTCATATTGCCAGAACATGTTACGGAGCAGCGCCTCCAGTGGGAGACCGGCGCAGAATATGCCCTCATAGTTTCCGTCGGTCATAACCTTGTGGTTGATCCACAGGCGCCACTCCCGGGTGAGTTTGTCATAATCGATTTTGAGGACATAGTCGTTTTTGGCCACCAGGCACTCGTAATACCAGACGTTGTTTTCGTCATCCGCCGGGTCGAGCCGGTCGTAAGGGAGCATATCCTTCAGCGATGTTCCGCTTTCGACCACGTATTCGTTCAATGACCCGTGGATGGCCAGATACAGGCGGGCGCTCGGCAACTGGCCGAAATAGTCCAGCATCTCGTCATGCGCTGCGGCCTTTTTGGCGGGGTTTTCCTCATCGCCGAACCAGGTGGTCACCGCCTTTGAGGAGGATGCTTTTTGCGCCAAGTCGAGATACCGGCTGATATAGACGTAGAATTCCTTCGCTGCCGCGACCGAATGGGAGCCGGCGAGACTTAAGGAGGCTTCGTTGTTGATGTCTTTGACGATCATGAAGGCGATGGCAGTCATTATGGACAGGCCCAGGGCGAAAAGAACGATATTTATATTGCGGGCCCGCGTGGCGATCACGCTCTTATATTTTTTCGACTCGGCATGGCTCATGGACCGGTTTCCCCTTTGGAGTGAATGACTTAATCTTAGCATATAAAGCCGGGCCTTGACAAAGGGCCTGTTTCAATATTTAATTATATTGTATAATCATAACTTAGGCGTAACCCCGATACCCGACCCCGGAGAGTTGTTCCGCGTTGTTTTAGTTGATATATCAACTTTTTATAGCTTTAGACGAAGGGATTAGCTTATGCTGTGGACCGCCAAATTGGAAACCGGCCTGCCGAAAATCGATGAACAGCATAAAGAGTTGTTCAAGCAGGCCGAGATTCTTACGGACAAGACCAAGGCCGACCGCATCCCGGAGACCATCAAGTTTCTGGGCGACTATGTGGTAAGGCATTTCCTTGACGAGCAGGGGCTCCAGGCCTCTGTCACCTACCCCAAGGCCGGGCCCCACAAGGAACTTCACAACGCCTTCACGGCCCGGTTCGGCGAACTGAAAAAGAAATTTGAAGATTCCGGCGACAAGCTTAAGCTCGAGGTGGTGATGGAAATCAACCGCACCGTGGTCGGCTGGCTCAAGGAACACATCATGACCCACGACCGGGAGTTCGCGGATTATTATAAGCAAAAACGCGGGATCAAACCCGTCGGCGGCGGAGCCCGGCCCGCCGCGGGGAAGGCCGCCCCCCCCCGGGTGGCCGGCCCCAGGCCCAGGCCTAAGTTCTGGCGGGCTGAATATGAGACCGGCATTCCCAAGCTGGACGAACAGCACAAGGAGCTGTTTCGGCAGACCGAGATCCTCATGGACCGCTCCAAGGCCGACTTGGTCCCGGCGACCTTGAAATTTCTGGGGGACTACGTGGTCCGGCATTTCGGCGCCGAGGAGAAGGCCCAGGCCTCCATACGCTACCCCAGGGCCGGGGCTCACAAAATGCTCCATGAGGAGTTCACCCGCAAGTTCACGGAGATGAAAGGAAATTACGAGGCCGCTCCGGATGAGGCCAAGTATGCGGCCATCATGCAGCTTGAACGGGTCGCGGTCGCCTGGCTCAAGGAACATATCATGGCCCAGGACAAGGATTTTGCGAATTACTACAAAAAATTCCATCAGGCCGCCGGGTCCGGGAGGTCTTCGGGGCCGGTCCGGGAACGCCGCGGGTTTTTATACAGGTTGCTTCATTTTTTTAAATAGGATTCCCAGGTGAGCCGCGCCCGGGGGTGATCAGGGCCGGCTGAACAGCCGGCGGGCTACGCCCAGGGCCTTTAACGGGCGGCCAAGCTGGTGGGCGGCCAGGTCTTCAAAAAAGGCCTCGGCTTCGGCCAGCCCGTCCGGGTCCGGGACCGGCGTTTCTCCAGGGCGGACCAGAAGTCCCGGGGGCACGGGGCGGCCGGGGCCGGGGCAGCGGGGGCAGTAGAGCCCTCCGGCCGCCGGATGCCAGCGCCAGCCGCGGATGCCAGGTTCGGCCGGGGCACCGCAGACCAGGCAGGAAGTCAAGGACGGGCCGAAACCGGCCAATTGCAGGTAATTGAAGGAAAAATCCAGGGCCGCCCTCCGGGCGGCCTCTTCGTCCGGGCCGAGGGCCAGGCGGCTTAAATGCCGGGCCAGGAGGCTGAAGCTGGCCCCGGCCGGGTTCTGGGGCGTTTCAAAGCCCCTGACCAACTCCAGGGCGAAGGCGGCCAGGGCCTGGATGACCGGGTCGGGCGGTAGCCGGCGGGCCCGGGGGTTTTCCTCGGCCTTTTCCACGAAGGCCAGGGTGGACTGGGGTTTCAGGGTGAAGTCATACCAGGCCATGGCTCCCGGCGACAACAGGCCGCCGCCGAAGCGCCGCCGGCTGCGCCGGCCGTGGCGGGCCAGGGCGTTGACCAGGCCCAGTTCCCTGGTCAGGAAGGTGACGATGAGGTCGGCCTCGCCGTAGTTGACGCTGGCCAGCACCACCCCCGCCAGTTTCCGGCGGGGGGCTTTTTCGGCGGATGGAGACAGCTTCCGGCTCCTTGAGAAATAATGCAAAGTAATGGGGAGGCCAGGGACTTCTAAGTTGAAAAAACAGGTGGAATGCCGTATATTTTTTATTTGGTTCCCATTTTCGTCCGGCTCCGTCCGGGCTCGGCGAAAGGCGTTCGATCCCCATTGGATGCCTATTGGTTATGAGAGGCAGTTTTGGGCAATTTTTCCAAGAACCTGCTCGTCTGGGTCATGATCGGCGTGACCGTTTTCGGGATGATGAATATTTTCAAGCCCGTGGAGCCGGTCAATAAAAAGAGTTATTCCGACATCTGGCGGGCCGTGGCCGAGGGCGATGTGACCTCGGTTTCCCTGACTGATTCGGAAATTGTAGCCCAAATGCGCGACGGCGGCAAGTGGACGGCCGATTACAACCGCTTTGATCCCGGCCTTCTGCCCTTCCTTCGGGAAAACAACGTTGTCATCAATATGTCGCCCCAGACTTCCTCCTTCTGGTTGAGTCTGGGCAGCGCCCTTTTGCAGATAGTTTTTCTGGTGGCCATCTGGATGTTCTTCATGCGCCAGATGCAGGGCGGCGGCAAAGCCATGACCTTCGCCAAAAGCCGGGCCCGTCTGTTGACCGAGGACCAGAAACGCGTCACTTTTTCCGATGTGGCCGGCATAGACGAGGCCAAGGGCGAACTGTCGGAAATAGTCGATTT
>JAITBV010000110.1 GCA_031283395.1 Candidatus Adiutrix sp. | reverse complement strand
CCATACTACGATGGCCGGGCCCATTTCATTCGCTCGCCTTTGTCTGTCCGCTGTTTAGTTTTCAAAGATCTCTACTACAAACCCCTTTCCGGGGCGGGTAATTGCCGAATATAACAACTTCTCGCTACACTGTCAAGAAATTTTTGAAATTTTCCCAAACCGGAGCGACGTGTTATAATAAAAAATTCTTTAGGAGGATCGACCGGCCATGCCCGAACAGCGGACGTTCAAATACCTGGAACTGATAACCGCTCTTTTCGCCACCCTCCTGATCGTCTCCAACACCTGTTCCACCCGCCTGATCAGCCTGGGCGGAGTCCTGGAATTCGACGCCGGCACCCTGGTCTTCCCCTTCACCTATATTCTGAACGACCTCACCACCGAGGTTTACGGCTACCGCCGCAGCCGCCGGGTCATCTGGACCGGCTTTCTGGCCCTGATCATCTCGGCCGCAGCCATCGCCCTGGTGGGCATCTTCGACCCGGCCGAGGGCTGGGAAGGGGCCGAAGCCTGGGATACCATTTTAGGCCTGTGGCCCCGCCTGGTGATCGCCAGCCTGGCCGCCTATTTCACCGGCGAATTCGTCAATGCTTACGCCCTGGCCAAGCTCAAGGTCAGGACCGGCGGCCGTGGCCTGGCCCCGCGTTTAATCTGCTCCACGGCCGCGGGCCAGATTTTCGACACCCTCATCTTCGCCTCCATCGCCTTTATCGGGGTCATTGACTGGAACCTCTGGTGGCGCCTGGTCTGGTCCAATTACGTTTTCAAGGTGGGGGCGGAGATCCTGCTCCTGCCCCTTATCGCCCCCTTGGTGAATTGGGTCAAGCGGGCCGAGGACTGCGATTTCTATGACCGGAAAACCAGTTTCTCCCCTTTCCTCTGGTGGGACTGATGGCTGATTTCAGGGCCGCCTGGCTGAGACAGTTGCGCAAGAACTATGACAACCTGCTGTGGCGCCACAGGTTGTCGGCCCCGCCGGTGAGCCTGGGGCTGATGAAGTCCGCCCGGCTCTGGGGCCGCTGGCTGGAGCGGGAGCGCCGCTTGGTGCTGAGCGAGGAACTGATACTTGAACAGCCCTGGCCGGCGGTGCTGGGCATTCTGGCCCACGAGACCATTCACCAGTTGGCGGGCGATCTGACCCCGCCGGAGGTCCGGCGGGGCCAGCGTCCCCACGGCCCGGCCTTCCAGGCCCTGGGGGTCCGCCTGGGGGTGGACCCCTTTTACCTGAAACCGTCCGTGGACCTGTGCGCCCCCTGCCCCCGGCCCTGGCCGGGCGACGAGGCCGCGCCCCTGCCGGACCGGGCCGTAAGGGTGTTGGAGAAGGTGCGCAAGCTCCTGGCCCTGGCCGGCTCCCCGGTGGCGGCCGAGGCCCGGGCGGCCATGAGCGCCGCCGCCCGCCTCCTGGCCCGCCACAACCTTGAACTGGCCGAAGCCGGGCCGGCGGAACAAACCCTCGAATATTGCCGCATCCCCCTGGCCGTCCGGCGACTGGACCGCCGCCTGACCCTCATCAGCCACATCTTAAGCCGCCATTTCTTCGTCAAGGCCATCTTCGTGCCCGGCTATGACCCCAGGGCCGACCAGGAAAACCACGACCTGGAAGTTCTGGGCCGCCCGGAAAACACCCGCCTGGCCGAGCATGTCTGTCTCTTTTTGCTGGAACGCTCGGAAACCCTGTGGCGGGAATATCGCCGGCGGCACCCCGGGGGGGGGCTGACCGCCCGCCACAGTTTCATCAACGGATTACTTTCGGGTTTTGACCGGAAACTTGAAGCGGGGGCGGCCGAAGCCGGTAGCCCGGGCGGCTTTTCGGCCCTGGTCCCGGTCCGGGACCGGGCCCTGGAATCCTTTTACCGCCGCCGCCACCCCCGGGTGGCCAGGGCCGGCCGGGGCGGCGGGCGCCGCCATTGCCCGGAGAGCGCCCGGGCCGGCCGGGCGGCCGGGGCGGCCCTGACCTTTCACCGCCCCCTGACCGGCGCGGCCGGAACCGGCACAACCGGAGCCGGCACGGGCCGGCCGGCCATATCCCAAGGAGACCGGCCATGACCGAGCCGCCCGCCGCCCGCCGCTGGAACCAGCATCGCTGGAACCCGGAAGACTACCACATCGCCCGCCGCAAGATGGTGGAAATGCAGATAAAGGGCCGGGGCCTGAACGATCCCCGGCTTTTGGCGGTCATGCAAAGCGTGCCCAGGCACTTTTTCGTCGAAGAGGCCCAGGCCGCCCAGTCCTACGCCGATACCCCCCTGCCCATAGGCTATGGCCAGACCATTTCCCAGCCCTACATAGTGGCCCTTATGATCGCGGCCCTGGATTTGGCCCCCACCGACCGGGTGCTGGAAATAGGTTTCGGCTCGGGCTACCAGACAGCCCTTTTGGCCAGCCTGGCCGGGGAGGTTTTCGCCGTTGAGCGCCTGGAGCCCATTTTCCGCAAGGGCCGCGACAACCTGGCCCGCCTGGGCCAGGCCAACATTCACCTGAAACTGGACGACGGTACCGAGGGCTGGCCGGAATTGGCCCCTTTCGGGGCCATCATCGTTTCCGCCGGAGGGCCCCGGGTGCCCCGGCCCCTTTTGGATCAACTGGGACCCGGGGGCCGGCTGGTCATCCCGGTCGGCCCCACGGCAGCCCTCCAGAAGCTGACCCTGGTCACCAAGGCCCCCCCGGGGGGGACGGACGAGCGCCGCACTTTGGGCGACTGCCGGTTCGTGGCCCTGGTGGGCCGCCACGGCTGGAGCGAGACGCCGTAGGCGCTTAAATTGACAAAGCCCCTTCCGACTACGGCCGGTTCTTATTGTTTATTGCGTTAATGCGCAGGAAATGATTTCAAAGCCGGTCGAGCAATTTCCCCAAATAGGCCGGGTCCATATCGTCCAGGGGGTCGGACTCCGGCCTCCGGCGGGTGCCCCGGGCCAGCTTGAATCTCAGGCGTTCCAGGCGGGACCAATCTCTATCCGGAGTTCCTTCAGGGACTTTATCGGGGGCGGCGGCAATCCGAAGGCCGACCCCGTCTTCCATAAAACCGCTGTTCTTGAGCACGATATAGGCCAGGCGCATTTCCGGGGCCAGGTGGGAGAGGTCTTCCAACTCCAAAGGCTGGCCCCGGCCGGGCAGGTTGTCGAACAGGCCCTCGGACATGGCCTCGCTTATGCGCCGTTCGGCGATGACGGCCATGGCGTTTAAGGCCTCGAAATCCATATCAGGCTCCGAAGGGCACCCGGCGGGCCCGGAAATAATCCCGGAAATACAGGAAGGCCGACCAATAGGTCACGGCCAGGGCCACGTAGAGAATGACCGTGCCCACCAGGGCGGTGTCGGCCCACAGGAGGGGATGGTGCCACAGAAGGCAAAACAGGGCGATGTTCTGGGCCAGGGTCTTGCGCTTGGCCGACTCCGAAGCCGATATGACCAGGCCCTTTTCGGCCGCGACGGCCCTAAGGCCGGTGACGGCCATTTCCCGGGCCACGATGAGAAAGACCACCCAGGCCGGGACCCGGCCCAGGGGGAGGAGCATAATCAGGGCCGAAGCCACCAGGAGCTTGTCCGCCAGAGGGTCTAGGAAGGCGCCCAGGATACTGACCAGGTTGAAGCGGCGGGCCAGGTAACCGTCCAAAAGGTCGGTCAGGGCCGCGACCAGGTAGATGAGGGCGGTGAGGGCCGAGATGAATTCCCCCCCGTCATGGTAAACGGTCAGGAGCCAGACGATGAGGGGCACGGCGGCCAGCCGGCCGAGGGTAACGGCGTTGGGCAGCCAGGGGCGGTTAAGAATGGCGGTCATGGACGGTCTCATTTCCCAAAGCTGGCGGATGGGCCGCTAAAGCTGGCCTTTATAACGCTCGTAGTTACGGGAGACTATGACGACGTAATTTTTGGTTTCCGGTATGTTGGGCACCCGCCAGAGGCGCTTGACCCGTTCGGGCCCGCAGTTGTAGGCGGCGATGGCCAGGGTCAAATCGCCGCCGAAAGTGTTGAGCATCTGGCGCAAATAGCGGCTGCCGGCCATGATGTTCTGCACCGGGTCGAAGGAATCGGCGCAACCCATGGCCCGGGCCGTGGCCGGCATGAGCTGCATGAGCCCCTGGGCCCCGGCCCAGGAGACGGCATAGGCGTCGAAAGCCGATTCCGACCTGATGACCGCGGCGATTAAAGCCGGATCCAGGTTGTAAGTCGCGGCGGCCCGGAGGATGATGGGCCGGAGGCTCTCATGGGTGAAACGCCACTGGCCCGTCCGGGCCCCGGCCAGGCCCCGCTGCAGCCTGACGGTCACGGTGAACTCGCGGTAGCGGGGGTCGTCCGGGACGTTGGAGAGGTGCTTGATCCCGAATTCGTCCTGATACATGAAATAGGAGATGGTCCTGAGGTTCCCGGCCGGTTCGGGCGCGGGGGGCGGGGCGGTGACCGCCGGTTCCACCGTATGGGCGAGGATTTCCACCCGTTCGGGTGTCGGCTCCCAATAAGGCCGTTCCGGGGCTGATTCCTGGGCCCGCCAATAGGGCGTATCGTCCCGCTCTTCCCGTTCCAGCCAATAGGGCGTATCAGGGGCTTTTTCCTCGGCTTGGAAATAGGGCCTTTCCGCCAGCCTGGCCTCGACCACCCAGTAGGGTTTTTCCTCGGGTGCCGCGCCCCGGTTCCCGTCGATCACCAGGGTCTGGCGCACGGTGGGGGCCAAGTTCTCCGAACGGATCCCGCCCTCGTCTCCATCTGGCCCGTCTTCCCCGCCGCGAATGACCAGGGTCTTCCGGCCCTGCTCATCCACCTTTATCTCCGGCGAAAACAGCCCGGAAGAGGCGGTGATGCGGTCGGCCGCCGGGGATTCGGGAACCGGGGCCGAAGCCCTGGCCCGGGGCTCCGGGGGGGCGAACAGGGCTACCTGGGCCCCGGCCAGGGCGGCCGGGGCCAAGAGCAGGCACCAAATCATGCACCAGAGGGCTTTTGCCACGACGACGGACCTCACCGGTTCCGGCTCAAAAACAAGTCGCGGTTTTCCAAGCTCTGAAAGTGAAGCGTCTCCCCGCCCCGGACGACCTTGACGGCCGCGCTTTTGGGGAAATAGACCCGGGTCAGGGCGTCCTGAACCATTTCCTGGGCCTCTTCGGATCGGGCCGGGCGTCCGAAAGAACGGGCCAGACCGAAGATGAGCCCGAAAAGGAGCGCCACGCCAAGCATACGGATCATATCACAACCTTAAAACGCTTATTCCGCGGGGAAGCGGGGGCTCCGGGCATCCGGAGGCCCCAGTTTTTCAAGCCCCTGGCCCGGGCCGGGCAGGGCCGCCAGAAGTTCGAGGGCCGAAAGGCCCAGGCGGGGGTGACGCCATTCGGGAGCCACCTCGGCCAGGGGGGCCAGCACGAATCTCCGCTCGGCCAGCCGGGGGTGGGGGATCAGGAGTTCCGGCGGCTCTTCCACCACCAGATCGCCTTGGGCCAGCCAATCCAGGTCGATGACCCGGGGACCGTTCTTTTCCTGGCGGCGGCGGCCCAAGGAAGCCTCCACCGCCATAAGCCTGGCCAGAGTCTCCCTCGGGGCCAGGCCGGAGGCGAAGGCGGCCACGGCGTTGTGATACCAGTTCTGGCCGGCCGGGCCGCCCTGGGGCTCGGTAAGATAGAGGCTGGAAACAGCCAGAAGTTTCAGGCCCGGCCCGGCGGCCAGGCGCTCCAGGGCCGCGGCTATCATCTCCGCCGGGTTTTCAAGATTGGCCCCCAGGCCGATGAGAACGGCCGGGGCTTCCGCCTTCGGCATTATTTTATGAACTTCAACTTGGCCAGCCGGGCCGCGGCCTCTCTGAGCCGGGGGACTTCCTGGACCAGGGCGAAACGGGCGTAACCTTCGCCCGAGGGTCCGAAGCCGTTGCCGGGCGTGGCCACGATGCCGGCCTCGGCCAGAAGCCGGGAAGAAAATTCAGCCGAGGAGAGCCCGACCGGTAGCCGCACCCAGACATAAAAAGTGGCCTCGGAAGGAAACGCCTCAAGGCCGGCGGCCCGGAGACCCTCGATCAGGACGGCCCGCCGCTCCCGGTAGAGCCGGCCCATAGCCCGCACCGGCTCCTGGTCGCCTTCCAGGGCGGCCAGTCCGGCCATCTGCACGGCCTGGAAGACCCCGGAATCGACATTGCTTTTGACCCGCCCCAGGCCCCGAATCAACTCTTCATTGCCGGCGGCCCAACCCAGGCGCCAGCCGGTCATATTGTAAGTCTTGGACAGGGAGTGGAATTCCACGGCCACAGCCAGGGCCCCGGGGCCCTCCAGGATGCTCGGGTGGGGCCGGTCGCTCCAGTTCATCTCGGAATAGGCGGCGTCGGAGGCCACTATGATATTCCGGCGCCTGGCCCAGGCCACCAACTCCGTGTAAAATTCCAGATCCGCCGCGGCCCCGGTGGGATTATTGGGATAGTTGACCCAGAGGAGCCTGTCCCTTCCCAGAGCCTCTTCGCCGACGGCCCGGTAATCTGGCTTAAAGCCGTTCTTTTCCAAAAGGGGCATGAAATGGGACTCCCCGCCGGCGAACAGGGT
>JAITBV010000051.1 GCA_031283395.1 Candidatus Adiutrix sp. | reverse complement strand
TAGCCCACGAAGCCGTAAACGGCCGGATCGACCATGCCGCTGCCGAGTATCTCCAGCCAGCCCGTGCCCTTGCAGAGCCGGCAGCCCCGGCCGCCGCAGAGGACGCAGGCTATGTCCACCTCGGCCGAGGGCTCGGTGAAGGGGAAGAAGCTGGGCCGGAGGCGGATCCTGGTGTCCGGGGAGAACATGGCGGTGGCAAAGGCGGTCAGGACGCCCTTGAGGTCGCCGAAGGTCAGGCCCTGGTCCACGGCCAGGCCCTCCACCTGGTGGAACATGGGCGAATGGCTGACATCCGAATCCCGGCGGTAGGTCTTGCCGGGCACCACCACCCAGACCGGGGGCGGGGTCTTTTCCATGGTCCGGACCTGCATGGGCGAGGTGTGGGTGCGCAACAGCAGGTCGGCGGAAACGAAGAGGGTGTCCTGCATATCCCGGGCCGGGTGGTCGGGGGGGAAATTCAGGGCCTCGAAATTGTAATAGTCGGTCTCCACCTCCGGGCCCTCGACCAGGCTGAAGCCCAGGCGGCCGAAGATGTCGCAGATCTCCGCGGCCGTGCGGCTGATGATATGCCGGTGCCCCTCTCTGGGCCGGCGGCCGGGCAGGGTCACATCCAGCCACTGGGCCTTGGAGGACGCGTTCTCCAGGGCGGCCCGGGCCGCCTCGAAAGCCGCCGCGGCCTCCCCCCGGGCCTGGTTGGCCGCCGCGCCGGCCCGGGGCCTTTCCTCTTTGTCCAGGGTCCCCAGGGCCTTCATCAGCTCGGCGAAACGGCCCTTGACGCCCAGAAACTCGATGCGGGCCGCCTCCAATCCCGAAGCCGACCCGGCCGCCTGAAACGCGGCCAGGGCCCGGCTCCGGGCTTCCTCGATTTTTTCCAGCAAGGTCTCGCTCATGGGCGCTCGCTCACAGGGCCAAAAAAAGGGCCGCCGGTCTGAACCCGAGCGGCCCTGCCAAACCTCTTACAGGGCCTTCCTCAGGCCGGGGCCGCGCCTTCCCGGGCGGCCCGGACCAGTTGGGCAAAACCGGCGGGATCGCTCACGGCCAGCTCGGCCAGCATTTTGCGGTCCACTGCCATCCGGGCCTTGTTCAAGGAGTCGATGAGCCGGGAATAGGAAGTGCCCAGGGACTTGGCCGCCGCGCTGATGCGGATGACCCACAGGGAGCGCATCTCCCGTTTCCGGACTTTGCGGTCGCGATAGGCGAAACAGAGGCCCCGTTCCACCGCTTCCCGGGCGGTGCGGTACAGGACGCCGCGCCCGCCCCGATAACCCTTGGCCATCTTCAAATATTTGGCGTGGCGCTTTTTGGCCGTGACGCCGCCTTTGATCCGCATGGCTTTATCCTCTCATCCCAGGCCCAGATAGGGCAAAAGCTTCTTCAAGGCCCCCACGTCGGCCGAAGAGGCCGTGGCGGACCGGCGCAGACCACGCTTCTGCTTGGTGGTCTTGGTGGTCAGGATATGGCGGGCGTAGGCCCGGGAGCGCTTGACCTTGCCGCCGGCGGTGGCTTTGAAGCGCTTGGCCGCGCCGCGGTTGGTCTTCATCTTGGGCATCGTGGCCTCCCTGTTCAGTCGGCCTTGTCGGCCAGGAAAAACTTGTTTCTGACCCGCACCTTGGCGGCCTTGCCCCGGAGGGCCCGCAGATAGTAAAGCCGGGCCCGCCGCACCTTGCCCTGGGTCACCACTTCAAGGCGGTCGAGGTTGGGCGAATTGAGGGGAAAAATGCGCTCCACCCCGATGCCGTAGGACATTTTGCGCACGGTGATGCTGGCGTCGGCGGCGTTGCCCCGGTGGTGGCGGATGACCACGCCCTTGAAGACCTGGAAACGTTCCTTGTCGCCTTCCTTGATGCGCACTGAAACGGCCACCGTATCCCCCACCCGGAAGGGGGGCAGGTCCAGCCTCAACTGCTCCTGGTTGATATGGAAGATAGGGTCCATCAGGCCAACTCCTTGGGGTGGTAAAAGAGTAATATAGACCATACCCGCTATTTTATCAAGATTTTTTTCCAGGGGCCGGGGGCTCCGGCCGGTTGAGGGCCCCCAGGGCGGCCCGGGCGGCCTGGTCCAGTTCGGCCGCGGCCAGCATTTCCGGCCGCCGGGCCAGGGTCCTGGCCAGGGCGGCCTTGAGGCGCCAGTCGGCCACGGCCCGGTGATGGCCGCTCAAAAGGACCTCCGGCACGCCCAGGCCGCGAAAAGAGGGCGGACGGGTGTAGTGGGGATATTCCAGAAGGCCGGCCTGATGGCTTTCCTCTTCGGCCGAGCCGGCCCGGCCCATGAAGCCGGGCGCCAGGCGGGCCACGGCCTCCATCAGGGCCATGGCCGGGACCTCGCCCCCGTTGAGCACATAGTCGCCTATGGAGATCTCCTCGTCGGCCAGAAGATCGATGACCCGCTGGTCCAGGCCTTCGTAACGGCCGCAGATCAGCAGCAGACGCTTTTTGGCCAGAAGCTCCCGGACCTTGGCCTGGTCCAGCCTGGTCCCGGAGGGGGTCAGGCAGACCCGCCAGGGCCGGGGGCGCCCGGCCCCGGCCGCCTCTATGGCCAGGGCCAGGGGCTCGGGCGTGAGGACCATGCCCGGCCCCCCGCCGTAGGGCCGGTCGTCACAGGTGTGGTGGCGGTCCGGGGCGAAATCGCGGGGGTTGGTCAGGGTGACCCTGATCACCCCCCGGGCCAGGGCCTTGGCCATGAGGGATTCCGAAAGAAAGCCCCCGAAGAGGTCCGGGAAGAGGGTGACGAGATCGAAACGCATGGAGCCCCTGATTCATTGGGTCAGGCGACCGCACCAGACCACCTGGCCCAGCACCTCCACCTGACCGGCCTCGACTTCATAAGGGGGGACTATGTCCCGGTTGTCGCTGATGATGCGATACAGGCCGCCGGGGCGGATCTCGATGCGGTTGACCAGGAGGCTCTCGGCCAGCCGGAGGGCGTAGGCCTGGCCCTGGTAGACCTGGCGCTGCCCGGTATCCACCAAAAGCAGGTCGCCGTCGTTGAAGGTGGGCCGCATGGCCGGCCCCTTGACCCGGACCAGGCGGGCCTGGGACAGCTCGGCCACCAGGTCGGAGAGCCACTTGCGTTCAAAGCTGATGGGGGTCCCGTTCCGCGGCGAAGAGGGGGCCTCATCCCCAATCCCCCTATCGAGGAAGGGCGGAAAGACCCAGGACCGGGGCGCGTCCCGGACCGGGCCGGCCATCGAGGAGTGGGCCGGCCGGGATTCATCATCCTCGGCCATGATGGGCCAGGACAGGCCCTCCCCGCCCAGCCCCACCAGCCAGTCCAAAGAGCATTGGAGCACCCGGGCCAGGTTGAGAAAATGCTCGCCCCGGGGCAGGCTGCCGGATTCATAACTCTGGATGGTATTGACCGAGACCCCCATCAGGCGGGCCAGATCCCGCTGGGAAAGGCCCAGGCGCTTGCGGCGTCCGGTCAGCCGCCGGGCATAGGCTGAAACGAGTTCGGGGGAGGCTTCCGGAGACCAATCCAGGATCCCGGAGTTGAAATCAAATCTTGGCATGGTCATTCACCTTACAAAAAAAGAGCCGAAGGAAAGGCCGCCCCGGCCCGACCCACCAAGTTGTTTACAAAAAATAATTTTTTGAAAGCAACTTTTAGCATCATAACCGGGCGAAATTCTCAGCTAAACCGCCCTTTAGCGGGCGGTTTCGCATATACATAACATAATATTTATGTTTAAACAAGCTTTTTCGTTTTTAGAGCCGCCCGCCGGCCCGCCCGCCACCTCCAAGCAGCCATAAGGCCGACCCAGACGGCCAGGGCCGGGGCCAGAAACCGGCCCCCGCGCGAAAACGGGGTACGGCCGGTATCGGCCCGGTCCAGGATGGGAGCCGTAAGGGGAAAGACCCCCACGGCCATCAGTTCCGTGGCCTGGGTGATCCGGCCCGAAGGCCGGATGACCGCGCTGATGCCGGTGTTGCCGGCCCGCACCAGGGGGCGGCGGGTCTCCACGGCCCGCATGGCCGCCTGCAGCAGGTGCTGGCCCGGGGCCCGGCTGCGGCCGAACCAGGCGTCATTGGTGGGTACCAGAAGGAGATCGGCCCCGGCCCGGACCCGGTCCAGGCCCAGGTGGGGAAAGGTCGATTCAAAACAGATCAAAAGGCCCAGCCGCACCTGGCGGGCCAGGCCCGGGCCCAGGGGCAGATCCATGGGGGGCTGGGGCCGGCCGGGGTCATAGATGCCGGCCGCGCCGATTAGCCCCTCCATGAAACCCAGGTTCAGGAAGGGCAGCCAGTCCAGGGGCAGGTATTCACCGAAAGGCACCAGGTGGAGCTTGTCATACCAAGGGCCGGGCCGGCCGTCCCGGAACAGAAGCATCCGGTTGTGGAGGGTCTGGACGGGCCATTGGCCGTCCAGGCCGCTTACGCCCAAAAGGCTCTGGCCGCCGATCTCCCGGGCCAGGCCGTCCAGCCATAGGGTCTCCTCCCGGTCGGCGCCGTAAACGAAGGGCAGGGCCGTTTCCGGCCAGAAGAGGAGCCAGGGTGAGGTCCGGCCGGCCTCCCGGGCCAGGCTTTCGTAAAGGGCCAGGTGGCGGGCGCGGATCTGGGGCTCCCATTTCTCGGCCTGCTCTATGGCCGGCTGGATAACCGTCACCAGGCGGGTGTCGGCCCGGTCGGCCGCCGCCTCCCAATGTCCATACTTGAGGCGGCCATAACCGGACCCCAGGGCCAGAAGGCCCAGGGCGGCCAGAAGAAAGGCGGCCCTCCGGCCGCGGGCCGAAAAAAAGGCCGCGGCCAGCCACAGGTTGACCAGGGCCGCGAAAAAACCCAGGCCATAAAACCCGAAGAGGTCCGCGGCCTGGCCCATATAGGCCGACTGGGCCAGGGGGCCGGCCAGGGGCATCCAGTTGAAGCCGGTGAAAACCCAGTTTTTAAGCCAGTCCAGGCCGGCCCAGGCCCCGGCTCCGGCCAGGCTCCAGCCCCACAGCCCCCCGGGGAACAGAGTGGCCCGAAGGCTCAGGAGCCAGGCGAAAAGGGCCGGGTAAAGGGCCAGGTAGGCGGCCAAGAAGAGGAAGATCAGCCAGCCGGCCGCCAGGCCCAGGCCGCCGTAGTCGGCCAGGACATCGGCCAGCCAGGACAGGGAGGCCAGGGACAGGGACAGGCCGTAAACCCAGCCGCAGGCCAGGGCCCGCCGGCCGGTCCGGCCGTCGATGGCCATGACAAGGGGGACCAGGGCCACGAAACACAGGGGCCACCACCCGGGCCAGGGCCAGGCCAGGTTCTGGAGCCCTCCGCCCAGAGCGGCCATCAAAAGCGGGCCTGCCCGGCCCCCTGATATTTTTCCGGCGGTCACCGTCAGGCCTGATCCGGCTCGGGTTCGTTTAAGATATAGTGCCTCAGGGTCCGCCTCAGGGCGGGCAGATCAATGGGCTTGGTCAGGTGCCGGTCCATGCCGGCGGCCAGGCCGTGCTCCCTTTCCTCGGCAAAGGCGTGAGCGGTCATGGCCACTATCACCAGGCCCTCGTATAGCGGGTTTTCCCGGATGCGCCGGGTGGCCTCGAAACCATCCATCACCGGCATCTGAAGATCCATGAGCACGACCTCGAAAACCGGGCGCCGCCCGGTCCGGCTGGCTTCCTCCAGGCGGGCCAGGGCCACTTCGCCGTTTTCGGCCGTGGTGACTTCGAGCCCCATTTTCTTCAAAAGATTCCTGGCCACCAGGATGTTGACGTCGTTGTCATCGACCAGGAGCACATTGTGGCCGGCGAGATCCTCATCGTAATGGGTCTGCTTTTTGGCGGCCTTGGGCGGAGA
>JAITBV010000034.1 GCA_031283395.1 Candidatus Adiutrix sp. | reverse complement strand
ATCTCGCCGCCCATCATCTCTATGAACGACTTGCTTATAACGAGGCCCAACCCCGTTCCCGCGATATATCTGTTTTCCTCTGATTTGGACTGCTCGAAGGCGTGGAACAGCCTGGGAATATCCTCCTTACGGATACCCATGCCGGTATCTTTTATCTCCAGGGTGATCGTTTTGGCTTCTTCGGAGGTGATCACTTTTAGCGTCACCGAGCCTTTCCCCGTAAATTTAACGGCGTTGCCGCATATATTGGTCAACACCTGGCGCAGCCTCACATCGTCGCCGTACAGCGCCTCGGGAATATTTCCCTCCGCCTCCAACTTGAATTCAATGCCCTTCTTTTTGGCCACATAGGTGAACATGGACGCTTCATTGTTTATAAGCGCCTTGAAATCATAATGGATCGGATTAAGCTCCATTTTTCCCGATTCGATTTTAGACATATCCAAAATATCATTAATAATGGTCAACAGCGAGTGCGCGGACATATTGATGTCATTGAGGCAATCCACATCATGCGTGGTGAGATGATTTGAGCATAACAAGAGTTCGGTCATCCCGATGATCGCGTTCATCGGCGTCCTGATTTCGTGGCTCATGTTGGAAAGGAACGCCGATTTGGCGACCGAAGCCGCCGCCGCCTGCTCGGCCAATACGATTAGCTGCCTTTTCTCCTGCCGGTTGCGGAACAGTAGGATCAAAAGGAATATGACCCCGCATAAAACGATCACAACGCCTATGAATATGGACTGATTAGTCTCGTCTTGCAGCTTCTTCATCGGCAGACCGATAAAAAATGCGGCAAACGCCTCGTCCTGGTGGTTCAACAAAGGCATATAAAAAGTCTTATACTGCTCGCCGAGGATGTCGGCGTTGCCTATGTACTCCTGCTTGTTATGGATCACAATATCCGCTATCTTCGGATCGAGCACCGTGCCGACGATGCTTTGCCCATCCCGGATGATGGTCGTGGCGATCCGCTCGTCGCCTAAAAAGACAGTGACTTCGGTATTAAAGAGGGCCTTTAGAGCATTGACCGCCTCTGTTGTGTCAAACCGGACGCCCGCCGAGATGGCGCCTATCAGCGCGCCGTCCGCGTCATAGACCGGCGCTCCGGTGCTGGCGGACACCCTCACATCTGACCCCTTCTCGAAATAGGTCGAGACCTTTCCTTCAAGCGCGTCCCTTACGTTTTGCTGATTCAAGACCGAATCGCCGTGGCTTTCCGGCTCATGTGTCCTGGCCAGCACGATTCCGTCATGGTCGGTGATGGTATAATAGTTTATATGGTACAGGTCATGGGTAGGGGTAAACAGCCGCAGCAATTCCGCGGTATCGCGCTGCCTGACGGCTCTGATGACATCCGGGTTGAAGGCCATGGTAACGGCCGCTGTTTTTGAATATGCCCGTCCGTCATCCAGGCGGAGTTTTAGCCCGTTGACGTTGGCGATGAGTTTTTCCTGGATAAGGGAATCGCTGAACTCCACAAAACTTTTCGACAGAAAGACGATCTGAGCGGTAATAACGACGATCAGGATCGCCGTCAGAATAATATTCCCTTTCCCCTTAAAGGACCTGTTGTGCATCATCCCGATCTTCCTTTTTTAGAGTAATCAGTATGACGGCTTACTTCATGCTCCACTGGTCAAAAATCTTAAACCGGCCGGAGCAACCCCAACCTGCCATTATTTTATTGTTCCCCTGTTGACGTATTATTATAGCATAAACATAGGGTATTTTCAAATATTGGCCTGTTTGGCCATAGCCTGTAGGGTTGAGGTGTATACGGGATGTGGGGCGAGAGCAAGAATTTAGGCCTCTTTCGCCATTTCTATGATCAGCATATGAGCGCTTCCTTCCGGTTCCACCAGGATGCTTTCCTCCACAATTTCCAGGGCGTCCCGGGTGTGCAGCGCGGTGCCGTTGACGGTCGCCTTATCTTCGATCAGGACCAAGTAGGCCTGGCGTCCGGGCAGGACCGGAAATTCCAAGATGTCTCCTGAGGCCGCGGCGGCATAAACATTGATGTCCGCATGAATTTTGACCGGCGCCCGGGAATGACTGTTGCCGAGACTGGTGGCTATGGGCAGCCATCTGTTTTCCCTATCGGCAAAGATAAAGCGGAAATCGCCGTAATTGGGCGTAACCCCTTTTTTATCCGGCAGTATCCAAATTTGGAGGAAACGCAACAGGTCTTGGCCCAGGTTATGCTCACTATGAGTCACGCCTGTTCCGGCGCTCATATACTGCACCTGCCCCCGCGTCAGGGTATGCTGATTGCCCATGCTGTCCGCATGGGTCAGTTCTCCCTGGATAACATAGGAAATGATTTCCATATCCTTATGAGGGTGGGTGTCGAAGCCGGTGCCCGGCTGCACCAGGTCGTCGTTGAGTACGCGCAGAACACCGAACTGTATGTTCGAGGGATTGTGATATTCGGCGAATGAGAAATGGAAATGACTGTCCAGCCAGCCATGCCTGCCGCGTCCCATCTTCTGGCTGTCGATGTACCGGATCATAATTTTATACCTCTACCTCTTTATTTTGCAAGGATATTTTGCACTTCCTGCCATAAATTCTTGTAAGCGGCAGTAGCGGCGGCAGCGGGCAACGCCGCCGCCACAGGCTGCCGGTAGACGCCCATACGTTCAATGTCCGCCGAATAGGGAATAGCGGTGCGCAATACCCGGCTCCGTTCCCGCAGGGATTGCATCATCTCTGTATGGATCTTCTTGCGTTTCTCGACCATGGAAAAAAAGAGCACCATTTTCTCTTGCGCCAAACCTATCTTGTCAAGAAAGGCGAATAATTGATCCAAAGACAGCAGGGACAAGGTCGTGGGAATCACCGGCACCAGAATGTAATCAGCCGCGAATAAAACATTCTCCGACAAAAGGGTCAGGTTCGGCGGGCAATCGAGGATTATCCGGCCATACTCTTCCCGCAGGGGCGCCAGCACCTTGCCCAGCCTCGTGTGCGACTTCTTGCATTCGCCCAAGGCCAAGTCGATGTTACGGTAGGAAAAATCAGCGGGCAGCATATCGAGGCCGGGATAATCAGTGCCCTTTATGTTCTCTTCAATATGCCGACCGCCCCTGAGCAGCTTTTCCGCCCCGAATTTTTTGGACGGACGGATGCGGAAATAAAAGGAAGCCGAAGCCTGGGGATCCATGTCCAGAAGCAGGGTCTTGCCGGGCTGCTGCGCGGCAAGATAGGCCAGATTGACCGAAGTGGCTGTTTTCCCCACACCGCCCTTGATGTTGTAAACCGCAATGATGCTCATACAAGATCCCGTCGCTTCCTAAAAAGTTCATGAAACAGCGCGGCAGTTTTCTGGTCGCCGAATTCCGCGAACGCCTCGGCGAAATTGCCGCGCAGGCCCTGCTGTTCTTGAAACAGGCTCTGCAGCAGACCGCCGAGCGCCGCCGCCTGGTCAAAATTGCCCCGTAATCCCGCGGAAAGGCTGCTCAGGCTCTGGCTGATCATCCCCTGCTGCACAGAGAGATCGTTGAATCCCCCGAGAATGTCCTGCAATTTTTTTAGCTGCCGGATCAGGATTTCCAGTTCCTGTTTTGGGTAGAGGGAGCCGAAAAATTCCACGACAAAGCGCAGTTTTTTGCACTGGATGCGCAAGCGATGCACTTCGGTATCGGCAGTGGCGGCATTCAGGCCGCGGCCGGCACGCATAACCAGCTTATACCGTTTTAGAATAACCCGGTCGGCAAGTTCCCGTACCGGCAGATCGGTCAAGTCCGCCTGCTGCCGATAAGGCCGCCTGAAAGCCCGCCGCCAGGCGTTGAAGAGCGCCTCGTTTTTCTTGGTACGAAGCGCGCGTACCAATCTTTTTTGTTCAATCTGCCGCTTGTGGCGCAACGTGGCGAAAAATTCCTCTAGCCCCGGCCGCAAAACGGGGGGCACCCGCTTGAGGTAGCCCTCGTATGCGAGAAGATAGACATCAAGATCGCGGGTAGGGCCGGTTAAGGCGCCGAGGCGGCGGAACATCCGGTTGAATCTTTCCGAGATCGAAGCGGGTAGAACCCGCTTCACCAGGCTCAGTCCGGAGCGGGTGCGGCGGATGGCGACCCGCAGGTCATGGAGAAATTCCGTATCATGATCGGCAAGCACTCCCGGTATATTGCGGGTGATCGCATCCAGCAGGGTTTGATAGATGCGGGTCATGGCCTCATGGGCGGTTTCGCCGTCACCAAGTTCAAGCAAGAATTTCGGGCTGTAATCAAGAGGTTTGCGGCCATTTGCCAGACACGCCTCTTCAACGCCGATCAAAGGCGAAACGGCCTGGGTAACACCGGCTTCGGCCAGAATGCGGCGGGCGCCCGCCTGCTCACTCTCATAGCCACGAATCCCGTGCAGGCGGAACAGGCAATGGCGCCGCTCCCCGTCAGTGGCCGTAGTGCGTTGAGTTTCTATCACAATCCGAGCCACTGTCTTATTGTCCCGGTTGAGTAAGCCAATCGGTCTGCGGCGCAAACGGGCCGTGGCCAGCGGCAACAGACAGCGAATGCCCAAAATCGGCTCCAGCAGCGCTCGCATTCCCCCGGGAGGGAAATCTAGAGCGGAACAGGACGTTTGCAGTTCAGGCCCATTCCGCTGCACGGTCGTCTCACCGCTGTCGGCATGGTACAAGGTCCAGCAGGAACCGTGGCAATGAAGCAGGCAACCCCGCTGATAGATCCGCCAATCGAAAGAGTCGGCATAAACCACCATGGCGCCGTATTCCGGCGCGATATCCAATTCGAACTCGGCGGCCAATGCGGTAAGCACTCCCTCAGTTGGCATAAGATCGGGCAACAACCAAGCGCCGGGGCGGTTCATTGCATTGCCTCTCAGCTCAGGTAATCAGCGTTGATCCGGGCTCAATCGTGAAAAAATCACAGGGATGGGCCCTATTTGCCACCCCACTCCATGTGTATAGCATATAGCTTCCGGGAAGCCAGCGCAACCCATTATTCCCGGCATTCCTGATTACTGCTTTATTCCAAACGAAGGTTTATAACAAAAACAAGAAGGAAGGCCGGACTTACCAGATTTCAAAATAATTTCCGCTATGCTGCTTGCATATTTTTTTCAGACGGGCGGCATCCCTGGAAAAACTATCCAAATCCGCATAGCTCCTCTTCCGGTTGCTCAGGCCGGCCGCCGACAGGCTGGCCAGAGGGAAATTTTCCGTCACCCCGTGGCGGTTCTTGGAAACTATGAAGCCCTGGTTGATATCGTCTTCCCGGTATAGGGCCAGGACTTCGCGGCTGAAATCTTCCAAGAGGCCCCGACAGAACGATTCCCCGTCATAATAATCAGCGATGACGATGAAGTCGTCCCCGCCGATGTGGCCCAGGAATTCATTTTTTTTGGCATATTTCTTCAACAGAGCAGAAACCAGCTTTAGCATCAAATCGCCGTTGGTGAAGCCATAGGCGTCATTGTAGCTTTTGAAATTGTCCAGGTCGAAGTAGGTGATGCAAAAAGGTCCCTCGCCGAAGAGACGGCTCTTGATCTCCTTTTCGATCAGAAGATTGCCGGGCAACCCGGTCAGCGGGTTAGAGTGAACGGCTATGTCCAGTTGGACTTTGGTTGAAGTTTCCAGGAGATCCCTGACCGTAACCACGCCCTGGAACAGGCCGCGCTTTTCCACCACTATGGGGTTGTATATTTTATCGTAGGACCGCTGCATGGCCCGTCGGGAGGCGGAGTCCACCGGCATATTGTAGGGCACCTTAAGGAACGAAGTGTTCATGAGGTCCTTGATTTTCTTCTTGGAATGCAGGCTGTAACCGTAACGGCCGCCGAAGTGGTCGTTCAAGGCCGTCCGGCTCAAAAAACCGATTATTTTTTCATTTTCCACCACGCAGACTTCGGTGATGGTGGGGTTGGCCTTGGTCAGTTCAAAGATCTCGACGGCCCTGGTATCGGGCGGAAAAGTGCGTCTCAGTTTGGCCAAATGCCCGATTATCGGATAGACCGAGGTGGCGGTCGGCTCAATATAGTGCTTGGAGTAAAAGGAGGCGACCAGGTCCGCCGTTTCCGCTTTTACGCTAAAGCCTTCCTCGGGCGGAGCCAGAAAAAAGCCCTGGCCGTATGGCACCCCAAGTTGGATGAGGGTCTTGAGTTCCGCTTCGGTCTCTATGCCTTCGGCGATCAGGTTTATGTTTTCGCTCTGGCAGAATTCCTGGAAGGCCCGGCAAAGGGAAATCTTTATGTTGTCCTTGTCGATGTGGCGCACCAGGTTCATGTCCAGCTTCACGAATTCCGGCTGGACGCGGACCATCATGTTCAATCCGGAAAAGCCGCTGCCCATGTCGTCAATGGCGATGTTGAAACTTTGACCGCGGTAGTGGGCCACAGAATTGAGAAACACGTTCATGTCAATGACGGCCACCCGTTCCGTGAGTTCAAAGACTATCTCGTCGGTCTCGGCTCCGTATTCGACCAGGAATTTATGGGTCAGGCCGTTTTTGAAGTTTTCATCATTGATTATATTGGGGTTGACGTTCAAAAACAATTTCTTGAGCCGGGGTTTAAGGGCCAGTTTGGCCAGGGCCCTGGAGCGGCAGAGGCTTTCCAGGTCCCACAGGCGGCCCGCTTTTTCGGCCAGGCGAAACATGGTCTCAATGTCCATTTCGAGCCTGGGTTCTGATATCCGGCTTAGGGCCTCATAAGCCATTATTTCCCCGTCTTTCAGGGAGACAATGGGCTGAAAGACCGGCTTGATGAAGCCGCCGTCGATGATCCGGCCCAAATTGGTGAGGTTCGTTTTCTCAGAGGGGGTTTTTTCCGGCGGCATATCCGAGTCGCTTCCTGGGGTCTCATCGGCCGTGATCGCCCCGTCTCCCGGGGAAGCTGGGGACTGAAAGGGCGACGGCGTAGAGAAGCCGCCGCCTTTGCTCCGGTCTAAATAAGCGAAGGCCTGGTTTTCAGCAGCGGCACTTTCCGGCATGGCGGAGGGCTCCTCTCTGGTTTGGGCTTCAATTTCAGGTTAATTTTATTCTAGGCGGAGGCTAATAAAAAATAATCAATGGCGAGTAAAAATTTTGTCAGGTTTTGGAGCTGGGTCTCCAGAGGCTTCAGGCCTGGCAGCGCCCGCGATTTTTACATTTTTTTGACCTGAAGGCCGCAAAGTCTTTACATGGCCGGGCTAAAGTTGGCTTCAATACAGACTTTCAGCAAAATCAACCGGGAGGTTCCGACCATGAAGAAATTTATCTCTATCCTCGGCGTTCTCGGGTTCCTCATTTTGGGGGCCGGGACGGCCCCGGCCGCTGATGAGGACAAGTCAATCATCGTCTATACCGCTTTGGAGGATGAATTAGTCACTGAATATCTTGAGGATTTCAAGCGCCACCACCCGGACCTGACCGTGAGCGTGGTGCGCGAGTCCACCGGCATCATAACCGCCCGGCTTCTGGCCGAAAAGGACCAACCCCAGGCCGATGTGGTTTGGGGCACGGCCGCTTCCTCCATGATGATCCTGGACAACCTGGGCCTTTTGGCCGGCTACGCCCCTGCCGGGGTCAACCGGATCCTGCCCCGGTTCAAATCCACCCAAGAGCCTCCAACCTGGGTGGGCATCGACGCCTGGGAAACCGCCTTCACCGTCAACACCGAAGAATTGGCCAAGGCGGGCCTTAAGGCCTCCGACATCAAGACCTACCAGGACCTCTTGAACCCCAAGCTCAAAGGCCAGATAGTCATGTCCAACCCCAGTTCTTCGGGCACCGGCTTTCTGACCGTCAGCGCCATTCTGCAACTGAACGGCAAGGATTCCGAGGCCGGTTGGGATTTCCTCACGGCCCTGGATCGGAACGTGGATCAATACGTCCACTCCGGCTCCAAGCCGGCCAAGATGGCCGCGGCCGGTGAATGCGCCGTGGGCATCAGCTTCGGTTACGCCGGGCTTAGCCAGAAGAAGAATTCCCCGGTGGAAATCGTATTCCCCGCCGAAGGCTCGGGCTGGGACCTGGAGGCCAATGCCCTGATGAAGAAGCCCCGGGTCAAGCCCGCGGCCAGGACCTTTTTGGACTGGGCCATATCCGACAGCGTCATGGAACTCTATCGGAAGAACTACCCCATCGTCACTATTGGCGTCAAGGGCGGTTATGAAGGCATTGAGGGTGATCCGATCAAGCAGCTCATCGACAACGACTTCGCCTGGGCCGCCGGCAACCGTGACACCATTCTGAAAAAGTGGGCGGAAAAGTTCGACGCCAAATCAGCCCCGAAATGACGATAAACAAGGCGGATTGAACATGAACTTCCTGGAAGTCAAAGGCATCAGCAAGAAATTCGGCGGCCAGACCGCTCTGGACCAGGTCAGCCTGGGCTTGGAAAAAGGCGAACTGGTCTGCCTCCTGGGGCCGTCGGGCTGCGGCAAGACCACCTTGCTGCGTATAATAGCCGGCCTGGAGACGGCCGACCGGGGCGAGGTCTGGCTGGAAGGCCGGGAGGCCACCTTTCTGCCCCCGGCCAGGCGGAATTTCGGCATCGTCTTTCAATCCTACGCCCTGTTCCCCAACATGACCGTCAGGCAGAATGTCCTCTTCGGCTTGGCCCAGAACAAGACCTTGGGGCGGGCCGAACGTGAGCAAAAAGCCGAAGAAGCCCTGGAAATGGTGGACCTGCGGCCCCATCGCCATAAATACCCCAACCAGTTGTCGGGCGGCCAGCAGCAGCGCACGGCCCTGGCCCGGGCCATCGCCATTTCCCCGACCGCCCTGCTTTTGGACGAACCCTTGTCGGCCCTGGACGCCAAGGTGCGGGCCAGGCTCAGGGCCGAAATCTGCCGCCTGCAGCGGGCCTTTGGCATCACGACCATCATGGTGACCCATGACCAGGAGGAAGCCATCACCATGGCCGATAAAATCGTGGTCATGAACAACGCGGTGGTGGAGCAGACCGGTTCGCCCCGGACCATCTACGAAAAGCCGGCCACGCCATTCGTGGCCGGCTTCATCGGAGCCATGAACTTCTATCCCCAAGACGGCGACGGCGGCCTCTGCGCCGCCCGCCCGGAAAAACTGGAAATCAGCCACCAGCCCCAGGGCGCGGGCAGTCTGCCCGCAGTCATCGACTGGGTGGAATTCCGGGGAGCCACGACCAGGATCTACGCCCGCCTGAGCCCGGGCGGCTCGGCCATCTGCGTGGACCTGTCCACGGAACGGGCCGACCAATTGACCTTCAGGGCTAATGACCAGGTTTACATTTCCGTCGACGCCGGTCACGTCACTATATATTCAGCCGCCGCCTGAAAAAATGGCCCTGACCCTGGGCAGGAAGGCCAGGCTCCTGCTGAACCCGCCGCAACTGGCCGTCATTATCCTGATACTGGCGGCCTTTGGCCTTATCCTGGTCGGCCCCCTGGTCAGCCTGTTCTCCAAGGCCTTTCTGAACGAGGGGGGCGGCTTTGTCGGATTTGACAACTACCGCCGCTACTTCGGCACCCCGGCCTTGGCCGCTTCGATTTTCAACACCCTGGACATCTCCCTGGTCTCCGCGTTTTTCTCCCTTTGGCTGGCCCTGGCTTACGCCTACGCCCTGACCCGAACCAATATCCGGGGCAAAACCTTTTTCAAATACGCGGCCCTGGCCCCCATCTTCATACCCACCATAATCCACGCCCTAGGCCTGATCTATCTCTTCGGCCGCCAGGGACTGGTCACAAAGCTAGGTTTCAAGCTGGAGCTTTACGGGCGGACGGGCATAATCCTTTCCGAGATCATCTACACGTTTCCTCCGGCCTTTCTCATGTTCCTCGTCGCCCTGGAAACCGCGGACAACCGTCTCTACGAAGCGGCGGATTCCCTCGGCTGCTCCGCGGCGACCAAATTCTTCAGAATCACCCTGCCCGGCATAAAATACACCCTGGTGAACGTCTTTTTCGTCTGCTTCACCCTGGCCTTCACCGATTTCGGGGCGCCAAAGGTGCTGGGCGGTTCCTACAACGTGCTGGCCACCGATATCTACAAGCAGATAGCCGGCCAGTTCAACATGAACATGGGGGCGGTCGTGGGCACCTTGCTGCTAATCCCGGCCCTCATCTCTTTTCTGGCCGGCGGCCTGGCCGACGACCGGAACACCTCCACCCTGACCGCCAAATCGACCCGCCTGACGATAAAGCCGAACCCGGGCCGCGACGCCTTCTTCTTCATTTTCTGCTCCCTGGTGACCCTGGCCTTCGCGGCCCTGGTGTTTTCTCTTTTTGTAGGGGCCTTCACCACCCGGTATCCATATAACCTGGCCCCCACCCTGGGCAATTTCAAGTTCAACATCTCCACCGGCGGTTTGGCCAGTTATTTCAATTCCCTGAAAATGAGCCTGGCCACCGCCGCCTTGGGCACCATGTTCGTCTTCATCTACGCCTATATGATGGAG
>JAITBV010000030.1 GCA_031283395.1 Candidatus Adiutrix sp. | reverse complement strand
TTCCAGGCGGCTTTTGATCGCTGCGAAAAGGATGCCGGCCTCCTCGCTGTCGGGCCGGTCCAGAACCTTGGGGTCCTTTTCCGCCCGGGCCCCCAGGGTGAGAAGCAGCGTGGCGTCGCCGCCATCGTCCAGGATCATGTTGGCGGGCCTGTCTTCGGGCCAGTCGAATACCCGGTGGGTGAATTCCCAGTAGTCCTCCAAGCTCTCGCCCTTGTAGGCGAAGGTGGGGATGCCGGCCTCCACCATGGCCGCGGCCGCGTGGTCCTGAGTGGAAAAAATGTTGCAGGAGGCCCAGCGCAGTTCCGCGCCCAAGGCCCTTAAGGTCTCCATCAGGACTCCGGTCTGAATGGTCATGTGGATGGAGCCGACGATGCGGGCCCCGGCCAGGGGCTTCTTTTCCCCGAACTGACGGCGCAGGGCCATCAGGCCCGGCATCTCCGTTTCGGCGATGTTCAATTCCTTGCGGCCCCAGGCGGCCAGGGACGGATCGGCTATCCGGTGATCCGGCCCCTTGACGACAGTCAGATTGGCGGCTGATCCATGGCTCATAAAACACACTCCTCTTTAAATTATTAAAGTGAGTGCCGTTGTTTGGCGAGCCTCAGGGATGGACCTTGCAGCACTCCTCGCACGGGTGATTATACCACAGTTTCCGGCTGGCTGAAACACGGGCACATTTTGCTTGACCCCCGGAAGCCGGCTATGCCAGAATATTTGGCATCTGTTGACCCATTTTACGGCTGAGGGAAAAAATGAATCCTGAAACCATGTCCCCGGCCACGGCGGCCGGACGGCGGGCCTTGGCCCGGGCCCTGGCCTTCTTTTTCGCCCTCGGCCTGTTGGGGGCGGGCTGGTGGTGGTTTTTCTCCCGCCCCTTTGAAAGCACGGACGACGCCTATGTGACCGGCAACCAGGTGCGCATCGCCGCCCGGACCAGCGGCACGGTGCGGGAGATCCTGGCGGACGACACTGTCCGGGTCCGGGCCGGGCAGGTGCTGGCGCGGCTGGACCCCACCGACGCCGCCCTGGCCCTGGCCAAGGCCAAGGCGGACCTGGCCACCGCCGTGCGCCAGACGGCCAGCCGACTGGCCCAGCGCGACCGCCTGGCGGCCCTGGTCGAAATGCGGACCCGGGAACTTACGATGAACCGCAACGACTACACCCGCCGCCAACGCCTTAAGACCGGGCAATCCGTGACCGCCGAAGAGGTGGAGCGTTACCGCGAGCAGACGGCCATCGCCGAGGCCGCCCTGGCCGCGGCCCGGCATGAACTTGCGGTCACCAGCCGCCTGGTGGGCGACGGCCCCCTGGCCGGCCAGCCCGAAGTGCTCCTCGCCGCCGACAAGGTGCGGGAAGCCTGGCTGGCCCTGGACCGTTGCGAAATAAGAAGCCCCGTCGCCGGCCAAGTGGCCCGACGCACGGTCCAGGTGGGGGCCCAGGTGACTCCCCAGACCCCGCTGATGGTGGTGACGCCCCTGGACCAGGTCTGGGTGGAGGCCAATTTCAAGGAGACCCAACTGGCCCGCGTAAGGCCCGGCCAAAGGGCCCGGGTGAAGGTCGATCTCTACGGCGGCCGGATTATCCACCAGGCCCGGGTGGCCGGCCTGGGGGCCGGCACGGGCAGCGTCTTTTCCCTGCTCCCGCCCGAGAACGCCACCGGCAACTGGATCAAGGTGGTCCAGCGGGTGCCGGTGCGCCTGATCCTCGACCCCGGAACCCTGGCCGAGGCCCCCTTAAGGCTGGGCCTCTCCTGCCGGGCGGAGGTGCTGGTCAGTGAAACGGCCGAACCGCTCCCGGAAGAAACCCCGTTTTATGAAGCCACCGCCCTGACCCCGGATCTCCGGCTCCTCGAAGAGGAAATAGCCGCCCTGATCGACGCCAACTCCGGCGATCTTAAGGACGGGGCCGGCCGGTGAGGCCGGAACCGGCCCACCCTCCCCTCTCCGGGCCGGCCCTGGGCCTGTTGACCCTGGCCCTGCCCCTGGCCACCTTCATGCAGGTGGTGGACACCACCATAGCCAATGTGGCCGTGCCCACCATTGCCGGCAACCTAGGGGCTTCCTATTCCCAGGGCACCTGGGTCATCACCTCCTACACCGTGGCCAACGCCATAGTCCTGCCCCTCACCGGCCGGCTGGCCCAGCGTTTCGGCGAGGTGCGCCTGTTCCTGACCTCCACCGCCCTCTTCGCCCTGACCTCTTTTATGTGCGGCATCGCCCCGGACTTAAGCACCCTCGTGCTTTTCCGGGCCCTCCAGGGGGCCCTGGGCGGCCCCATGATGCCCCTGGCCCAGACCCTGCTCCTGAACAACTACCCCCGCGAACGCCAGACCATGGCCATCGCCCTTTGGTCCATGACTGTTTCCGTGGCCCCGGTCTTCGGCCCCATCCTGGGCGGCTACATCAGCGACAACTACCACTGGGGCTGGATATTCCTGATCAACGTGCCCGTGGGGATCCTGGTGCTGTTTTTGACCAGCCGCCTGTTGGAAGGCCGGGAAAGCGAAACCCTGCGTCCCCGCTGGAGCGCCACCAGCTTCGGCTTTTTGGCCCTGGGCGTGGGGGCCCTCCAGATGATGCTGGACCGCGGCAAGGAACTGGACTGGTTCAACTCCAATGAAATAATCGCCCTGGCCCTGACTTCGGTGGTGTGCCTGAGCCTCCTGATCACCTGGGAGCGGCACAATCCCTCCCCTCTCCTGGACCTGAGCCTTTTCCGCCAGCGCAACTTCTCCATCGGGGTCATCCTCATCAGCCTGGGCATGATGCTTTTCTTAGGCACCGTGGTGCTCCTGCCGCTCCTGCTCCAAACCCGCTACGGCTATACCGCCACCTGGGCCGGCCTGGTCACGGCCCCGGTGGGCCTGTTGACCATCGGCCTGACCCCTTTGATCGGCAAATTCGGCCCCAGGATAGGCCTTAGGCCCATCATCAGCTTCGGCTTCCTGGTCTTCGCCGTCTGCATGCACCTGCGCTCCCGCTTCGCCGCCGACATCGACATCTGGTTCGTCATCTGGCCCCAGTTCATCCAGGGCGCGGCCACGGCGGCCTTTTTCGTACCCATCGTCGCCCTGGCCTTCGCCGACCTCAGCCCCCGCCAGATGGCCGGTGCTTCCGGCCTTTTCAACTGCATCCGCACCCTTTTCGGCGCCATCGGGGCCTCGGTGGTCACCACCCTCTGGGACAGAAGGGAGGCCTGGCACCATGTCCGCCTCAGCGGCCTCCTGGACCCCTACAACCCCCTGGCCAACCAGGCCCTGGACCAGATCACCGCCCAGGGCCTGACCCTGGACCAGGCCCACTTCCTCCTGGCCCGCCAGATAACCAACCAGGGCTATATCCTGGCCGCCACGGAAATCTACCGCCTCTGCTCCCTGGCCTTCCTTTTTATGATCATCCTGGTCTGGCTGGCCAAACCGGCCAGAGCCGGCTCCGGCCCGGCCCCGCCGGCCGCCGGGGAATAAAATTACAAAAACCCGCCATTTATCTCGACAAAAGCCAAAAATATTCCGCCGACCCTGGAGGCAGCTTCCAGGATTCTGAAAAAAAATGCGGTTTTTTTTTAATTCCGTTAAAGTAACCTGGAACAAAGCCGATAAGTTTCTTAAAGACGGCGTGACTCTCCCGCGCCTGTCCTGACCGAGGCCCTCCGCCGACGCCAGTATCTCCACCCGAGGAGGTTCTAAAAACTTCCGGCTTTACGGGGTTCCTCTCCACCCCGACCGATCGACCCCGGCGAAGCGGCTCCTCTCCCCGATCTTCGCCGAAGCCTCACCAGCGGGGCCCTCTCCCCCCGCCCCAGACCAAAAAAACCTCCGGGTCCTCTCCCCCGGAGGTTTTTTATTTTTATTAGGAAGCGTTGCTTAATTAAGCGGCGCTTGCTTCGTAAAACACGACCCGGTTGCGCCCGCTCTCCTTGGCTTGGTAAAGAGCCTCGTCCGCGTGCTGGGTCGCCATGTGCATATCGTTTACCGGAGCGGCGAAAGCTATGCCGAAACTCGCGGAAACCGGTATCTGGCGGCCTTCGAATTCCACGGGGGTCCTGGCGATATCCTGCCGGATGCGCTCGACGGCGTTTATGGCGTTAGTCTTATCGACTTCGGACATGAGGATTATGAATTCCTCCCCGCCGTAACGGCCGAACAGATCGTAAGGCCGGGTGGCTTTTTTCACCCTGCGGGCGACTTCCTTGAGCACCTCGTCCCCGGCCAGATGCCCGTAGTGGTCGTTTACGGCCTTGAAATGGTCCAAATCGAAGATTATGATGAAACACTCGCCGCCCGTCCGCACCGCCCTTTCTATCTGGATCAGGCCGAGTTCCATGAAAAAACGCCGGTTGAGTATGTCGGTGAGGGCGTCCTTGCTCGCTATTTCCTTGAGTTTCCGGCTCAGCCTGACGTTCCTGGCCAGGAGGAACACGGTCGCTATCAGTATCAGGGACAGTATGCCGGCAAACTCGGTCAGGTAAAAGGCGCGGGCCTCGGCCAGCTTTTTCATGTAATCGAAGACCCGGCCCGTCCAGTTGATCTCGATGGCCTCCGTTTCCACAAAAGGCAGCGCCTTGTCTATGATGGAAGGCAGGAGCCGCTCGTTCTTGTGAAAGCCGAAATGGGAATCCATGGGCGCGTTCAGCCTGATATTGATCTTCAGGCCCGGTCTTTCCCGGTAATTGGTCTGGAAAAGGAGCATATGCTCGGAGGCCATCAAAAGGTCCACTTCCCCCGACTCCAGGGCGTCAAGGCATTCCTCCACCGCATCGTATTCCCTGAGATTGTCGTTTTCGAAAAAAATTTCCCGGTATATGTCGTGATGCCCGGACTGCCTGATAACTCCCACGGTCGCCCGCGCCACCTGGTAGGTGGCCAGATTCGGATGGTCCGCCCTGGACAGGATGGCGTAGTTGGAACGGGAGTAGGGGACCGCGCTCCATTTGAAATGCTCCTCCCTGGCCTTGGAATACAAAAGCTCCGCGACCATCGGGGTTTCGCCCGTCTTGACCTTTTCCAGCAGCCCGGCCCAGGTGGCTTCCCTGGTGTTCGCCGCCACAAAGGTCAGGCCCGTGAGCCGGCTTATTTCCGCCAGGACATCCAGGGCTATCCCCTGGAATTCCCCTTCCTTTTCGTTATAAAAGTTGACCGGATAATTGTCGTTCTCCAGGGCGACGGCGATCGATTCCCCCCGCCGCACCAAGCGGCCTATAAAGGCCAGTTCCTCGGCCGTGAAGGACTTTCGCAGCTTATACTTGGCGTATTCAAATTCGCCCTCTCTATAAAGATCGTATAGCTTGTCCACCCCTCCCGCGGCGATATATTTATTGAACACGGAGATGATCGGGGCCAGGTCGTGATTGGCGGTGGTCATCGAAACCGGCTCGTGCACCATCGGGAAAAATATCCTGGAACGGATAAAATCGTATTCGTCGAAGGCGGGGTCAGCCACGGCCTCATCTACGAAGGCGTCTATCTCGCCGTCCCTGATCATCCTCGCGGCCACTTGGTAGTTATCAACTTCCACGCTTTCGAATTCCACGGGATAGACTTTCATGATGGATTCCGCGGTGATTGATCCCTCCAAAAAGCCTATCCGGCGGCCGTTGACATCCTCCTCGGTCTGGATCTTGTTCGAATCGGCATGCGTTAAAATCCTGAGCATGCGCTCGGCTATGGGAAAGGTCATGCGATATACCAGCATCCGCTCTTCCGTCGGCGTCAATTCACCCGTAAAATCGACCGATTTGGCCTCAAGCGCGGCTATCAGTTCGTCCCACTCGTACATTTCCTGGACAAAGCTTATGCCGAAAAGCCCGGAAAGGAGATCGCAAAACTTTCTCGTGAATCCGCCATAGGTGCCGTCGGGCAGGTAGAAAGCCTCTGTCGCGAATATGTTGCCGTAGGAAAACTTGCCCCTGGCGGCTTTGAGCGCCTCCACCGCGGCTATTTCCTCCGCGGTCACCCCGGGGATATCCCGGTAAGTCTTTATCGAATCGATCAACGACGTCGGTGGCGGGCTTTCATTCCGGGCCGGGCCGCACCCCGCCGGATAAAAAACAAGCAGCATTAAAAAAAACAATATGCGTTTCATAAATGCCTCATACCTTTCCGGATTAGGCAAGCACAAAATATTGTGGGGCCCGGCTGGAAATGCCCAAAAAATGTATTGACAGACCATTATATACTAGCCAGGCCGATCAGGCAACCAACTTACGCCACCCCCTTAAGTCCGCCGGGGCCTGAGGCCCGGAGGCCTAGGGCCCCCGGTTTACAAAAGAGAGCAGGTTGGGGTAAAATCAAGGGGAGAAACAAAGGGCGGGCGGCGGGACATGGATTGTGGCATCCAAGTGGGGGGGCGTGTTTTGGGGCCTGGCCGGCCGGCTCTCCTGGTGGCCGAGATAGGCGGCAACCACGGCGGCGACCCGGCCCTGGCCGCCGCCCTGGTGCGGGCCGCCGCCGCGGCCGGGGCCGGAGGGGTGAAATTCCAGGCCTACCGGACTTCAAGCCTGGTGAGCAAGGCCAGCCCCTACTTTCAGGAACTGGCCGCGGAGGAACTGCCCTTTGAGGATCTGGCCGGATTGGTGCGGCTGGGCCGGGATCTGGGGCTGGTCACGGGGCTGACGGTTTTCGACGAGGCGGGCCTGGACCTGGCCCGGGAGGCCGGGGCCGATTTCCTGAAAATCGCCTCCGGCGACCTCAACCATCACCGGCTGCTGGCCCTGGCCTTCGCCTCGGGACACCCGGTCTTCGTTTCCACCGGGGCCGGGGACGAAAGCGAGGTGGAAGCGGCCCTGGCCTTATCAGACCCGGCCCGGACAGTGTTTCTGCAGTGCGCGGCCCTTTACCCGGCCCCGCCCGCCTCGGCCAACCTGGCGGTCATGGCCGGCTGGCTGGCCCGGGGCCTCGCGGCCGGCTATTCCGACCACGGGCTGGGTTCGGGCGCGGCCCGCCTGGCCCTGGCCCTGGGGGCCCTGGTCCTGGAAAAGCATTTCACCCTGGTCCGGACCCTGCCCGGGGGAGATAACGCCATTTCCGCCACCCCGGAGGAATTTCACCGCCTGGCCGCCTGGGCCGGGGAAGTGTGTATTCTGACCGGCGACCGGAACAAACGGGTCCAGCCCGAAGAGCAAGCCGCCCGGCCCCTTATCCGCCGGGCCGTCCTGGCCGCCCGGGCCCTGGCGGCCGGGACCCGCCTCGCCCCTGGGGACCTGGCCCTGAAAAGGCCCCCGGCCGCGGGGACGGATCTATTGGGGCCGGAGGGCCTGGAACTGGCCATAGGCCGCCGCCTGGCGCGGCCTTTGGCTGAAGGCGAACCCCTGACCCGGGCCGACCTGGCCGATGGCTGAGGCGGGCCTGGTCATATCCCACCTTTTGGCCGAGCCCAGCCGGACAGGCCGCCGGCTGGCCGAGGCCCGGGGTCCCTGGTCGCTCCGGGGCCGGATGCCGGTTTGGCTGAACGGCCTTGACCGGCGGTTGTCCTTCCATTGGGGCCGGGGGCCGGTGGAGGCCGATTTCAAGCCGGCTTTCCGGCGGGAGGGGCTGGACCGCCTTTTGGCCGAGACCCGGGTGGAGCTTTTCAGTTTCGACCTGGGCCCTGCGGCCCGGTGCCGCGCCGGTCCCTTTCCCTGTTCCCCGCCGCTTAAGGCGGCGGCCCTGCGCCGCCACACCGAGGCGGCCCTGAAGTTCATCCGCCGCCACTACCAGGGCCCCCTGGCCGCGGAGAACTATAACTATTACCCCACCGGACTCTACGGGCCGGTCACTGACCCGGATTTCATCAGGGCCCACCTGGCCGAATTTGACCTGGGGCTGGTCCTGGACCTGGCCCACGCCCGGGTGACGGCCCACAACCTGGGCGTGGACCCGGCCGCCTATCTGGCGGCCCTGCCCCTGGAGCGGACGGCGGAGATCCACCTGTCCCGGCCCTGGCTGCCCCCGCCGGCCAGCCGTCTTGCGGCTGCGGACGCCCACGAAGCCCCGGGCCCGGAGGAATGGCGGATTTTGCGGGCTATACTGGAAGACACGCGCCTTTCGCCGAGGGTGCCGGTTTTTGTTGAATATTACGGCAATTTGAGTAAACTTGAATCAGCCCAGAGCCGTTTGGAAAAACTGCTCGGCAATTTGGAGACCCCGGTGACGCCATGACCATTTCAAGTCCCCCGGACTGGCTGACCGACCCCCAGGCCAGGCTGTCCCGCAAAAACGCCTTTGATGCCGCCCTGGTTATGGGCACGGCCCAATTCAACCAGAAGACCGGCCGGCTGCCGGGCCCGGACCGGCCTTTTCTCTCGGCCGTCGACCAGGCCACGGGGCTGATCCGGGCCGATCTGGCGCAGGCCCGCCGCTGCCCGATCTGCCAGGCCCCCCCGGGCCAGGGCCTGTTCGTCAAGGACGGTTTCAGGCATGTCAAATGCCTGGACTGCGGCCTTATCTATGTCAGCCTCATTCTGAGGGAAGACATCCTGGAGCAATACTGGCGGCATGAAAAAGCCTGGTCGGCGGTTCTGGACAGCCAGCCCCAGATGGAAATGGACCGCCTGAAATACCAATACGGCCTGGATATGGTCGCCTGGCGGGCCCCGGGCCGCCGTCTTCTGGACATAGGCAGCGGCGGCGGCGGCTTCCCCAAGCTGGCCTCCGAGGCCGGCTGGCAGGTCACAGCCCTGGAACTGAACCAGGAAAGCTCAAAACGCCTGGCGGACCAGGGGCTTCAGGTCATCGTCAAGCACCTGGAGACAGCCGACCTGCCCTCTAAAAGTTTCGACCTCATAAGCCTCTGGGAAGTCCTGGAACACCTGGTCGACCCCGGCCTGACCCTCATCGAGGCCCGGCGCCTGCTGGCGCCCGGGGGCCTGTTGTTGATCCTGGTACCCAACGTCGAATCCCTGGCGACCCGCCTTCTGCATGAAAAGAGCCATACCTTCGGCGGTCATTCCCATCTCAACCATTTCAGCCCCCGGACCCTGGAAGCCCTCCTGAACAAGACGGGCCTGGCCGGGCTGGAAATGGAAACCGTCGTCACCGAACTGGGAACCATAAACAATCACCTGGCTTTTGAAGACGCCTACTCCGGCTCGGCCGCCGCCTTCTGGCCCGCCCTGACCCCGGAGCTGATCCACCAAAACCTCTGGGGCAGCCGTATCCTGGCCGTGGCCGGGCTCAAGACATGAAATACCTGGGCGTCATTCCGGCCCGGGGCGGCTCCAAGGGCGTGCCCCGCAAAAATATCAGGCTTCTGGCCGGCCACCCCCTGATAGCCTGGACCATCCGGGCGGCCCTGGATTCCCGCCGGCTGGATCAGGTGGTGGTCTCCACCGAGGATGAGGAGATTGCCGCCGCGGCCGAAGCCTACGGGGCCGGGGTCCTGCCCCGGCCGGCCGGCCTGGCCACTGACGAGGCTTTAAGCCGCCAGGTGGTCGCCCACGCTCTGGCCGCCCGCGGCGCCGAACATTCGGTCCTCCTGCAGCCCACCTCCCCCTTGCGCTCCCCCGGCCTGGTGGACCGGGTCATAGCCGCCTTCGAGGCCGGCGATTTCGACTCCCTGGCCACTGGTTTTCAGCATCCCCTCTACCCTCCCCACGGCGTGGAGCACCGCCGCCAGGACCTAAAATACGTCTTCGTCAACGACGGCAGCGTGGTTTTGAGCACCCGGGCCACCGTGGAATCCGAAAGCCTCTTCGGCGCCCGGGCCGGGACCCTGGTCACCAGCCGCCAGGAAAACGTGGATATCGACACGGAATTCGATTTCTGGCTGGCCGGCCAGGTGGTGGCCTGGGGCCTCGGCCAGGGCTGGGACATAGAACCGAGGCGCTTATGAAGAACGGCCGGAAACTTCTCCTCGCCCTGGCCTGGCTCCTTTTGGTCCCGGGCCCGGCCCGGGCGGCCACCCTGGCGGAAATATTTCTGCTCCTGCCGTCCGGCGAATGCGGCGGCTACACCCAGCCCCAACGCCAGGGTATGCTGGACAGCCTCACCGAAACTCCGGGCGTAATGGAATCGGTCTCGGCGCCGCCGGACCCCTTCACGCCCCGGCTCCGCCAGGTCGCGGACAATTTCCTGGTTCTCCAGCGCCCCCGGGGCGGACCCCTCTCCTACAAGCTCTACGACGGCCGCACCTTCCAGCTCCTGGTCGTCTGCCGCGGCCGCCACCAGCCGGCCCCGGGCGACCCGGTGGATCCCTTTGACCTCGGCTTCTACCGGATGGACCGGACGGGCCTCCACAAGGTCAGTCCCTCCGAATATCTGCCCTATATAGGCATTCTGGATTTCGTCACCGCCGACACCGTCACCGACCCCCGGGCGGTCCGCACCCTGGCCCGGCTGGCCCCGACCTACACCGAGTGCCTGTCCTGCTACCTCAGCGACACCCACCGCCTGACCCTGGACATAGTCACGGCCACCAGTCTCAACGCCGCCCCCTGCGATGACCTCCTGCCCAACTTCGGCCGCCTGCCCCTGACCTGGAACGGCCAGGTCTTCACCAAACCTTATGACCGGGCCGCCCCCCGCGATGAAGACCGGGACCGCCGGTCTGACGCGGCCGGTCTTCCCCCGGGCCGATGAGATGCCGCAATCCTTGGAAGCTGCCGATTTCTGGGCTGAAGCCGAGACCCTGGGCCGGGCCCTCCTGACGGCCCTGGACTATGGCCGAACCCTGGGCCTTTCGAGCCTTCCGGTCCAATCCCCCCCCCCGGCTCCGGCCGCCGGAACCGCCGCCCCGGGAGCCCCGGCCCTTTGGGCCGGGGCCGCCCGCGACCTGGCCCATCTGGCCGGGCTGACCGCCCGTTGCCGGGCCTGCCCCCGGGGCCGGACCCGCTCCGGAGAACCAGCCCTCGGCCGGGGCTCGGAACGGCCCCGGCTGGTGCTGGTGGGCCCTGACCCGGGAATATATCAAGGCCCGGAAGCGGACCTCCTGGCAGCCATTCTGGAAAAAGGGCTTGAACTGGACCCGGCCGGCTTTTACACCACCTCGATCCTGAAATGTCCGGCCGGACCCGGGGAAAGCCCGGCCGAACTGGCCGAAGCCCTTGGGACCTGCCTGGCCGTGACCCTTGGGGAATTGGCCCTCCTGGCCCCCCGGGTGGTCCTGGCCCTGGGCGAAACGCCCGGGCGCGGCCTGACCGGCCAGCCCGAGACCCCCTTGGGCCTGTTGCGCGGCAAGGCCTATCGCCTGGAAGTCCCGCCCGGGGCCTGGCTCCGCGTTACCTTCAGCCTGGAGCAGCTCCTGGCCGAGCCGGACCTCAAACGGGAGGCCTGGAAGGCCGACTTCCTCAAAGTCAAAAGAGCCCTGGATAAACTCATATGCGACTGACGAACGCTCCGGCCGTCCTCATGGCCGCCCTTATGGCCGTCCTAATGACCGGTTGCGCCGCGGCCGGCCCGGCGCCCCGGCCCCCCGCCTTCTCCGCCCCTTCGGCCGGAGAGGGCGGGGTGGAGAAATGGAACCGCTATGTGGACCTGGCCCATGAGCTTGAGGCCCTGTTCCTGCCGGCCTTGAACGCCTATTTGGAGACCTTCGGCCAGGCCCCGGAGTATCAGGAACCCGCCCGGGGCAGCGGGCTGGTGGACAACTATTTCCTGGTGCTGATGGAAAAGCCGGAGGATTTCAGCCGGGGGCTGGACCAGGTCCGGGCCGTGGCGGACCAGGAGGAGGAACTGGGCCGGGCTGTCCAGGAGCTCCTGCCCTATGTTCAGGCTCTCTGGGCCGACCTGGAGCGTTGCCGGGACCTGCGCCTGGGGCCCCCGAAGGCGGAGGAACTCCCGGACCAGACCGGGGAATTGAGGGTCCGGCTGGACAGCCCGGAAGAGCTGCACGCCCGCATCTTCGCGGCCTACCAGGGGTTCGCGGCCACTTATGACCGCTTTCGCGAGACCCTGAACCGGGCCGGGCAGGAGCGGCGCCAAAAGGATATCCAGGCCCTCAGGAGCCAGGGCCTGATCATCCACCCGGTCCTTCTGGAGATTCTGGACGCCGGCCAGGGGCTGCAGGATTTTCTGAATGTCCGGCAAATCTCCGGGGCGCCGCCGGACGGCCTGACCCCGGAAGATCTGCGGCCCTTCCTGGACCGGCTGGAGAGCGCGGCCGAAGTTCTGGAAACGGCCCGCGCTTCGGGCGGCGACCGGGAAGGCCTGTCGGAGGAAGCCCTGGTCGAATTCGGCGACCAACTGCGGGTGGTCCGGGCCGAGGCCGCGGACCTGGCCGGGGAGAGGCGGAAAAGTTCGCCCGAATCCCTGGCCCGGGCCCTGGGCCGGCTGGTGGATATTTACAATCTTATGGAATGACCCGCCAAATCAGAGTGAATGGCGGATAAGGCCCCAGAGGCGGCTGGTTTCGGCCTCCTGGCGGGCGGCCTCGGCCGGGCCGCGTTCGTGGTCGTAGCCCAGAAGGTGGGTCAGGCCGTGGACCAGGTGGAAATACAACAGTTCGCCCGGGTCAAAGCCGGCCCAGCCGGGTTCCCCGGTTTCCCGCAGCACGGTTTCAGTCGAGACCACCACATCCCCCAGGGCCCGGGGCGCGCCGGGCGGCCTTGGGTCGCCCTCGCCTAAAGGGAAGGACAGGACATTGGCGGGCCGGTCGCGCCGGCGGTAGCGCCGGTTGAGGTCCCGCATCTCCCCGTCATCCACCAGGCTTACCGAAAGCTCGGCCCCGGCCAGGCCCAGTTCCCTAAGGAGCCGGCCCAGCCGCCGCTTCAAGGCGGTTTCATTAATGGGCAGGGCCTTTTGGCGGTTCGACAGATAAATGGGCATAGGCCGGCTCTTTGGTCTTGCCGCCCTCCGGCCAGGGCGCCTCGGCCGCGGGGGGGCCCGGGGCCTTTTTCCCGGGATAGGCCACCCGCTGGTGATAGATGCCGATGAGAATGGTGGTGAAGGTGCTGACGACCACGGCTATTTCCGAGGCCTTAAGATCGCATTCGTCCAATTGGCCGTCGCTGAAAGCCTGGTTGACCACGCTCTTGACCATGTTCTTTATCTTGACCGGGGTGCGTTCGGCCAGGGACCGGGTGGAGGCTTCGCAGATGTCGCCCAGCATCACCAGGCCCGCCTCCGGGCTGCGGGGCTTGGGCCCGGGGTAGCGGAAGTCGCCCTCGTTGACCTCGGGCTGGCCGGGATGATGGTGTTCCTTGGCCTTGTGGTAGAAAAACCCCATGAGGCTGACGCCGTGATGCTGTTCGATGATGTCGATGATGTTTTTGGGCAACTGGTTGGCCCGGGCCAAATCCGCGCCCTCCCGGACATGGCCGACCAGCACCAGGGCCGACATGGAGGGGGCCAGGGTGTCGTGGCGGTTTTCGCCCGACTGGTTTTCCACAAAATACAGGGGTTTTTTCATTTTCCCGATGTCGTGGTAATAGGCCCCGACCTTGGCCACGTAAGGGTTGGCCCCGATGGCCTCGGCCGCGGCCTCGACCATGGCCCCGACCGTGACCGAATGGTGATAGGTGCCGGGGGCTGAAAGCATCAGTTCCCGCAAAAGGGGCCGGTCGAGGTTACCCAGTTCCAGCATCTTAAGGTTGGTGTTGAAGCCGAAGGCCATCTCCGCCAGGGGGATGAAACCGCTGGTCAGGACGCCGGAAAAGAAACCGCAGGCGGCGGCGGCCAGAAAATTGTTGACCGTCTGGCCGCCCCAGACGGAATCGCTGTAAAGGGTCAGGCTCAGGAGAGTCAGGCAGTTGACCACCATGACCCAGAAGGAAGCCGGCACCAGGGCCTTGCGCTCCTTCATGTTCCTAAGGCAAAGGGCCGCGACTATGCCGCCGTTGACCATGTAGAGCAAGGCCATGAAGCGGCCTTCGCCGGGAATGACCACCGCGGAGGTCACCGCGACCAGGATAAGCATCAGGGTCGTCCGGCGCAGGTTGAAAAACACGCCCGTCAGCATGATCGCGGCCGGAAGGGGCAGGCCGAAGAAAATGGTGTGGTTGTCCACAAAATCAAATTCCCAGGACAGGGCGATGCCGAAGACCATGGCCATGCGGACCGTCAGGACCGTCAGCAAAACGACCAGGGCCATGAAGAGCTGCTCCCGGGGCGGCACCAGGATCAGGTGGCGCAGGTTATCCAGGCTGAGCAGGGTCAAAATGAGGTTGTAGAAGAGGAAAAGGGCCAGAAACAGGCCGGCAAAGCGGCTAAGCCAGTTTATTTCCCGCCTCTGGCCGGCCGAAAGGGCCTTGAGCTTCTCCATGGCCTCCTGGTCGATGACCGTGCCTTCATGGACAATGACCTGTCCCGGCCGGACGTCCACATAGATGTCCGGCACCCCGGCCGCGGCCTTCAATAGCCTGTCCTGGGTCAGGCGCTGGTCCGGCCTGAGATTGGGCTGGGCCAGGCCCTGGGCCAGGGTCAGGATCAGGTCCGTGTCCCGCTGGCCGTATTCCACGGCCAGCTTCCGGGCCTGGACATCCAACAGGCGGCCGAGTTCCCGCCGGCCCAGCAGGGCGTCCAGCCGGGGCTTTATGTATTCCGCGCCCGTGGAAACGCTTATGACCGTGACGGCCGAGGCCGCGCCCAGGAGGTTGAGCGCCGATTCATCCGGGATGCCGTGGCCCATTATCTCCACGGCCAGCCCCAGGGCCCTCTTTTCCAGGTTTTCGCTGAAATTCCTTTCAATAAGGTCCGGCCAGACCGGGGCCTCGTTTTGAAGGTTGAAGAGCCTTAGAAAATCGCTCTTAAAATCAGCCATGACCGCCGGGCGGTGCTCCGCGCCCTCCTGGCCGCCATCGGCCAAAAATTCCCTGATCTCCCGGAACAGTTCCCTGGCCTGTCTTTCCAGAAAGCCGGGCAGAAGGTCGTCCAGCATGAAAACCGGGAAGACCTGGCTTTCGGCTTCCAGCTTTTTCCGCTCCGTGGCCGCCCGGTCCAGGAACTGGAAACCGCGATCGGCCCGGATGGTGTGTTCGGCCACCTGGCCGACCTGGTAATCGATGGGCGCGGGGTAGGCCAAAAACACGGCCAGGAGGGACATCAGGCCCCACAGCCAGACCTGGACCTTCAAATCCCTGGTCTTGAGCCCTAATATGTGCCCGGGGCGGCAGGCCGGGCCGGCCTGGGGGGCGGCGGCCTTGGCCTTTTCAGGTTTCATGATCTGTCTCTCCGCTCATAGGCCTCTATGATGCGCCGCACCAGCCGGTGGCGGATGACGTCGGCCGGGGCGAAACGGCAGACGGCAACGCCTTCGATATCCTTCAAAAGGCCGGCCGCCTCGTTCAAGCCGGCCGCCTCCCCTCCCGGCAGATCGCTCTGGCTGGGGTCGCCGGTGACCACCGCCCGGGCTCCGGGACCCAGCCGGGTCAGGAACATCTTCATCTGCTCCCGGGTCGCGTTCTGGGCCTCGTCCAAAATGACAAAGGCGCCCGCCAGGGTCCGGCCGCGCATGAAGGCCAGGGGGGCGACTTCTATTATACGCCTTTCCGCCAGTTTTAGGTATTTTTCGTAAGGCAGCAAATCGTCCAGGGCGTCGTAGACGGGCCGAAGATAGGGGTTGATCTTCTCCGCCAGGTCTCCGGGCAAAAAACCCAGCTTTTCACCAGCCTCCACGGCCGGGCGGGTGATTATGATCCGCGAGACCCGCTCCTCGGCCAAACAGGCCACCGCCGCGGCCACGGCCAGATAGGTCTTGCCCGTGCCGGCCGGTCCCAGGCCGAAGACCAGGTCGTGGCCGGACATGGCCTCCACATAAAGGCGCTGGGCTTCCGTCCGGGCCGTCACCCGCCGGCTGGGGATCTCGAACAGGGGCTTGAGGTATTCATCCAGCTCGGCCTCGGGGTGGCGCAAGGCCAGATTGGCCAGGCATTCCGCCTCCCACTCGCCCGGGCCGGCCCCCTCCGCCGCCAGGCGGCCCAGGGCGGCCAGGACCCGCCGGGCCGCCCTCTCCCGGCCGGGGTCGGCGGCCTCGAAAATAAGGTCGTGGCCCCGCTGGCCTATGGAAAGGCCCAGGAGGCGGGCCACGACCTTGAGATTGGCCGAAGCCGGCCCGAAGCTCTCCCGGATGGCCGCGAGCGGGGACCGGGGCTCGCCGCCTGTTTTTTTCCTGGCTTTCACGGGGCCGCTTTTCGACTTCGCATCATAATAAAGGCGGAATAAGGAATTCCATAAGGGCCTTCTGGACGTGGAGACGGTTTTCCGCTTCGTCGAAAATGGCCGAGGCCGGGCTTTCCAGCACCTCTTCCGTCACCTCCTCGCCGGGGTGGGCCGGCAGGCAGTGCATGAAAATGGCCTTGGGGTCGGCCCGGGCCATGAGGCCGGAATCCACGATGAAGCCGCGAAAAGCCTTCTCCCGCTGGCTCTGCTCGGCTTCGTGCCCCATGCTGGCCCACACGTCGGTGTTGACGGCCAGGGCTCCCCGGACCGCCTCCCGGGGGTCGCGGGTCAAAACCACGTTCGGATTACGGGCCCGGGCTTTGGCCAGGCCCCGGGGGTCGGGTTCATAAGCTTCCGGGCAGGCCAGCGCGAGGGCGAAACCCAAATACCCGGCCGCCTCTATCCAGGAATTGGCCATGTTGTTCCCGTCGCCGATCCAGGCCACCTTCAGTTTTTCCACCGGGACCCCGGGGAACCTTTCCAGGGCGGTGAAGATGTCGGTCAGCACCTGGCAGGGGTGGCCCTCGTCGGTCAGGGCGTTGATGACCGGAATGGAGCTGAAGCCGGCCAGTTCGCTCAAAAAGCCCTGGGCATAGGTGCGGATGACCAGGGCGGCCAGGTAACGCGACAGCACCCGGGCCGAGTGGGAAACAGGCTCCCCGCGGGACATCTGGGTCTGGCTCTCGCTCAGCACCACGGCGTGGCCGCCCAGTTCGGTTATGCCGCATTCGAAACTGACCCTGGTGCGGGTGGAGTGCTTGTTGAAGATCATGCCCACCCCGCGCCCGGCCAGGTGCGGGCGCAGATAGCGGCCCGCGACCCGCTCGGCCTTCAGGAAGGCGGCCCGGTCAAAAACAAAAAGCAATTCTTCCCGGCTGAGGTCCTCGAAAGTTATGAAATGTCTGGTCATGTATCCACTCCCGCCCGGGCCTCGCTCAGGGATTCCTTCAAGGCCGGCAATAACAGGTCTATATCATCCCTGGTCACAATAAGCGGCGGGACGAAGCGGAGGACCCGGGGCGCGGCGGCGTTTATCACAAAGCCCCGCCCGTGCATCATCTCGACCACCGGGCCGGCCGGCATATCCAGTTCCAGGCCCAACAGAAGGCCCTGGCCCCTGACCTCCCTGGCCAGGAGGGGCATCTCCCCGGCCAGGCGTTCCAGGCCCTCCCGGAAATACCGGCCCACCCGTTCCGCTTCTTCGAGAAACCCCGGGGCCAGGATGGTTTCGACCATGAACAGGGCCAGGCTCATCACCAGCGGGGCGCCGCCCACGGTGGTGGAATGGCAGCCCGGGGTGAAATGGGCGGCCACCTCTTCCCGGGCCAGCGTGGCCCCGCAGGGGATCCCGCCGCCCAGGGCCTTGGCCAGGGTCAGGATATGGGGCTTGAGATCATAGTGCTGAAAGGCGAAGGGCCGGCCGGTGCGGCCCAGGCCGGTCTGGACCTCGTCGAGGATCAACAGGATATCCCTCTCTTCGCAAAGCCGGGCCACCCGGGGCAGGTAGTCCGGCGGCGGGGTCACGACCCCGCCCTCCCCCTGGATGGGTTCCAGCATCACGGCGCAGGTCCCGGCCGTCACGGCCCCGGCCAGGGCCTCGTAATCGCCGTAGGGCACATGGGTGAAGCCCGGGAGCAGGGGTTCAAAACCCGCCTTGACCTTGTCCTGCCCGGTGGCGCTGATGGTCCCGAAAGTCCGGCCGTGAAAGGAGCCCAGGGCGGTGATCACGCCGTGGCGGCCAGGGCCGTAACGGTCGAAGGAATATTTGCGGGCCAGCTTCAAGGCCGCCTCGTTGGCCTCGGCCCCGGAGTTGCCGAAAAAGGCCCGTTCCAGCCCCGAGCTTTCGGCCAGCCTGGCCGCCACCAGGGCCATAGGCTCGTTGTAAAAATAGTTGGAGACATGGACAAGGCGGCCGGCCTGCCCGGACAGGACCCGGGCCGCCCCCTCGTGGGCGTGCCCCAGGGCGCAGACGGCTATGCCGCCCAGGAAATCGAGGTATTCGCGGCCGTCCGCGTCCCACAGTTTCATCCCCCGGCCCCGGACGAAGGCCAGGTCATAGCGGCCCACGTTGCGCATCAGGTGTTTTTGGGCCAGGTCGATTATCCCCCGGTTGTTCATTTTTTATCCCCCGAACTTCCCGTCAGGCCACTATGGCCGTGCCGCAGCCCTGGTCGGTGAAAATCTCCAGCAAGAGGGCGTGGGGCCGCCGGCCGTCGACTATATACACCCCCCGGCAGCCGGCGGCCAGGGCCTCGGCCACCCCGTCCAGCTTGGGGATCATGCCCCCGGAGACGACGCCCTCGCGCTTGAGCTTGTCGATCTCCGCCAGGGACAGGTTCTCCAGGAGCCGCCCGTCCTGGTCCAGCACCCCTTCCACGTCGGTCAGGAGGATGAGTTTTTCAGCCTTCAAGGCCCCGGCCAGGGCCCCGGCCACCGAATCGGCGTTGATGTTCAGGGTTTCGCCCTCGGGGCCGAAACCCACCGGGGCGATGACCGGGATGACGTCGCTGGCGGCCAGGTGGTTCAAAAACCCGGTGTTGACCCGGACCGGCTCGCCCACCAGGCCGATATCCAGGGCCCCGGCCTCCCCCGGCTCCGCCCGGGACAGGCGCTTGCGCCGGGCCTCGACCAGCCGGGCGTCCTTGCCGGAAAG
>JAITBV010000217.1 GCA_031283395.1 Candidatus Adiutrix sp. | reverse complement strand
CCCATCCACTCGGCGTCGCGCCGGGCCAGGTAATCGTTGACCGTGACCACATGGACGCCCCGGCCGGCCAGGGAGTTGAGATAGACCGGCAGGGTCGCGGCCAGGGTCTTGCCCTCGCCGGTTTTCATCTCCGCTATCCGGCCTTCATGGAGGGCTAACCCGCCCATGAGCTGGACATCGAAATGGCGCTGGCCCAAGGTCCGGCAACCGGCTTCGCGCACGACGGCAAAGGCTTCGGGCAAAAGGTCGCTTAAGGTTTCGCCCCGGGCCAGCCGCTGTTTGAGGATTTCCGTCCGCCCGGCCAGGGCCGTATCCGAAAGGGTCCGGAAATCCGCTTCCAGGCGGTTGATCTGGTCCACCACCTGGCTGTAGCGTTTTATTTCCCGGTCATTGGCCGTACCGAATATTTTTCGCAAAACGGATATCATAGTTACTCCCTGGCGCCGGGAGGGCGCAAGGTCTCTGGTTCAGACAACAAACCCCGCCGGCCGGGGTTTGCTGGGGTTTTCGGATCAGGGGAGTGGTTTCAGGGTTCGGCCGCTCCGGAGGGCAGGGCGCCTCGGGCGCCGGCATCTTCCTGTATCCTGACTTCCTGGAACAGGGTCGGCGAGGCTGTGGCCAGAAGTTCCAAGGGGTCGGTGGGTACGCCCCCGAGTAGGATTTCGTAATGCAGATGGGGTCCGGTGGAGCGTCCGCTGTTGCCGCTCCTGGCCACGGGCTGGCCGCGGAGGACGGTCTGGCCGGCTTCCGCCAGGATGCTCTCCAGGTGTCCGTAGCGGGTGACCAGGCCGTAACCATGATCAATGGTCATCAAAAGGCCGTAGCCGCTGGAATGGCCGCTGGCCAGCACGGTGCCGTCAGCCGGAGCCCGAATCAGGGTCCCGTGGGACGCCGGGATGTCGATGCCGCGGTGGAAGTCCGACGACCGGCCGCCGAAGGGCGACTGGCGGAAACCGAAGCGCGAGGATATATGTGGCTGGTTCATGGGCAGTATGGTGGGCGTGGCGGCCAGAATGGAGCCGGTTCCGCTCAGACTTTCGTTGATGAGTATCAAATCCAGTTCGGCCTGTTCGGCCAGGGCCATCAGGCGCTCCAGATCGAGGTTGAGGTTGCGGATCAAATACCGGGAACCGCTTTCCGGGTTTTCCGGGTTGCCGCCCGCGCCGGGGCGGTCAGCCCAGGCCACGGCGGCGGTCAGGCGGGGCAACACTTCGTCTTCCGGCGTTTCCCGGGGCAACCCCAATTGGATCCTGATCTCATCGGTCAGGGTCGATCGAACGGCGGTCAGTTCGCCAAGGCGGCGCAACTTGCCGTCCAGGGCGCTCAAGGTGGAGGAAAAGGCCGCCGTTTGAGCCTCCAGAGCGGTGTTGGCCGCCTTTAGGGTCTCCATTTCCCCGGAGCGATCCACAAAGCGATCCCTCACCCGGTAGGTGTGAACAGCGTAGCTGGTCAATAAAACCATGGCCGTCAGGGTCAGGACGGCCATGAGCGTCAGCGTGGCCGGGCGGATCTGGAAACTATAGACCCGCCCCCGACCGCCGGGGATGACGCAGATATTTAGGCGATTGGCTTGGCTCAAATCAGACTCCCCAAACCTGTTAGCCCGCGTTTAAACCGAAAGCAAATTTGGTTAACTGTAATTCTTATACCACATTTTGGGCTTCCTGGCAAGGGTGGCCCTCCCGGGAGGGTCGGGGGGAGGAAATCGGTTTTCCCTGCCTGAGAGGCCGGGATATTCAGTGGGGGGCGGAGGTCCGGGCCGTGGTCAAAAGGCGGCCTTCCGGCAGGTTCCGGCCCGTCCTAGCGACCATGCACACCAGTTCAAAGCTGCCTATGGCCCCGGGACGGAGATAGGCGGGAACAATGAAGGTCTGGCCCCTGGCCACCACTTCGCCTTTTTCATCCGTCAGGGTCAACCCCAAGGTAACTGACTGGTGGGCTTGGTCGGAGTTGTTCCTCACTTGGCCGGTGATGCGGATATGATTGGCTTTATTGAAAAAAGCCCAGGTGTATTCCACCACGTCGATGGCCAGGCTGTCCGGGGTGCGCACGGCCCAGTGACTGGTGTGGGTCAGGACGTTCGGCTGGGAGTTGTGGGCGCAGGCCAGGGTGGCGGCCAGGGCCAGGAACAGGGCGGCGGCCCGAACCGGGCGCTGGGTCAGAAGGACGAGCCGAATCAGGTTCATGGTTTTTCCTGTAAGGGAGGAGGGGTATTACGGGGGCCCCGTCACTCGTTTCGGGCGTTGGTCAGGAGGCGCAAATGCCGGATGGGTCCCTTCCGTCCGGAACGGGGGCGGCTGGTTTTCACCGTCAGTTGGAAGCTGCCTTCGCCGCCCGAGGGCATCAGGTCCGGGCTGACCCGGGCTTCGCCTAGGCCCACGGCCCGGCCGGTCTCATCAAAAAGCATGGCGTAGATGAAAACCGGCCGCTGGACGGCCCCGGTGTTGTTCCTGACCCGGCCGGAAACGGCCAGGGACTGGCCCGCGGCCGTGTAATTCCATCGGAAGTCCAGCACTTCGATCTTAAGACTGATTGGAGCCAGCTCAGCCACGTCAGCCGTGATGGGCGGTTTCAGGCCGTATTCCGGCCCGGCGCAGGCTCCGGCCAATAAGATCAACAGTCCGGCCAGATATGCGGCCCGCCGGGCGGGGCGGTGGGGCATGGCCGGCTTATAAATAGCGGCGGGTGGCCCGCTTCAGCCGAGCCTTGGCCCGCCTGAGTTCATGGCGGGTCTTTTTGTCCGGGGCTGCCTCCAGCTGGGCGGAGATGGCCTTTATTTCCGGCTTGACCGTACGGGGGTTTTCCGCGCCAGGCTTGTTTTCAGACTGGAGGAGGGCGGTGGTGATCTCAAAGCGGTTCATGGCTTTGAAGCCATCGAGGTCTTTAGCTTTGTCCTTCAGTTCATTGAAGGGGAGTTTGGACAGTTTGACGGCCTTCTTTCCGGCCATGATGCACCTCTGGTGGTCTTTAAAGTCGCCTGGGGCCGAAAGGCCGGGCAGAATTGGTAAAGAGCCATTATAACTTAAAACGCGTTTTTTGGCCAGAGCCGGCTAAAGGCCGCGGCCGAGAACGAACAGGGTCACCTCGGGGGGGGCCAGCAAGCGCAGCGGCAGGCCCCAGAATCCCGCTCCCCGGCTGACGTAGATCCAGCCCCGGCCGGGAGCCGGGTGGAGGCCGTGCAAGAGGCCGTTGGCCTTGGCGGCCAGAAAATGGTTGGGCCAGATCTGGCCGCCGTGGGTGTGGCCGGAAAGCTGCAGGTCAAACAGGCCCGCGGAGCCGGGGGCGGGAGCCGGACGGTGCTTTAAAAAAAGGATGAACCGGCGGTCGTCCCGGAAAGGTTCCAGGAGCCGTCCGGCGTCTTTCCTTTCGCCGAAAGCTTCGTCGTCCACTCCGGCCACCACCAGCCCGGGGAGCGCCTCGGCCTGGCCCCGGAGTAGCTTGATCCCGGCCCGGCGGTAAAAATCCAGGGCCGCCGGGAGACCGAAATATCTTTCATGGTTGCCCAGAACCGCGAAGACCCCGAAGCGGGGTTTGAGCCCGGCCAGGAGTTCGGCCTCCTTTTCGCAGACGGCGCCCGGGGGCGAATCCAGAAGGTCGCCGGTGAAGACCACCAGGTCCGGGGCGGCCTCCTGGACCAGGGCCGTCATTTTTTTCAGTTCCCCATCCCCGATATAGCGGCTGAGATGAATGTCGCTGACCTGGACTATCCTCAATTCGTCCACCCCGGCCGGCAGCTTGGCGGTCTTAAGTTCCACCTTCACCAACCGGGGGCTATAGGCCATGTGGTAGGCATTCACAAGGGCGGCCGCGGCCAGGACCAGGGCCAGGGTGACGCTTTTTTCAAGCGTCAAAAAAACCGGCCGGGCACCCTGGGCACCCAGGGCAACGGCTCCGGCCAGGGTCAGGCGGGCCAGGTCCAAGGCCAGGGCGGCCAGGAAAAACAACAGGATATAGCCCAGGGTCAGGGGACCGATGGCCAGGAACCATTCGGCCGCCGGCTCCGGCCAGGATTGGACCTGGCCCGGCCAGATTTGGGGCAGGAGAAGGACCAGGAGGGCCAGGGCCACGGGCGGGAACCAGTTGCCGGCGCCGTAGGCCAGCCTGAGGCGGACCAGGAAATGGAGCGCCAGGCCCAGGGTAACCAAAAGCCGCAGGGTTTGAAAGGACATTTCAAGCTCCAATACACCGCCTTCAGCCGGGCGGTTTTAGGGCTTGTTCAAAAATAATGATTTTTTGTTCAAAGATTATTTATCAGCGGTCCGGTCCAGGGTGTCGTTGACCATGGCCTCTTCCAGGGTGCGCATTTCATTGAAATGGGCCGCCGCGCATTCCAGTATGTACATGGCCGCGGCCGCGCCGCTGCCTTCGCCCAGCCACATCTCCAAATCCAGAAGAGGGGCCAGCCCCAGATGGCTCAGGACGGCCCGGTGGGCTTTTTCCTTGGAACAGTGGCCGGCGAAGAGATACTCGCGCACGGCCGGGGCCATTTTTTCAGCGAGCAGGGCCGCCGCCCCGGCAATGAAGCCGTCAATGATCACTCCGGCCCGGCGCAGGGCTCCGCCCAGAAAGACCCCGGCCATGGCCCCGATTTCCAGGCCGCCTATTTTGGCCAGAACATCCAGGGGGTCGTTTACATCCGGCCGGTTGATCTCCAGAGCCCTCTGGACGACCGCGGCCTTGTGGGCCACTTTTTCCGGGGCCAGGCCCGAGCCCACGCCCGTGGCCTCCAGGGGCGGAAGGCCCAGGAAGAGGGAGCAGATGGCCGAGGAGGGCGTGGTGTTGCCGATGCCCATCTCTCCCGCGGCCACCAGGTCCACCTGGGGCTCCTGGAGCACTATTTCCAGCCCGGCCAGAACGCTCCTGACCGCTTCTTCCCGGGTCATGGCCGGTCCCTGGGCCATATTGCGGGTGCCGTGGGCGATCTTCAAATCCAGGATGGCCGGGTGGGGCGGAAAATCATAATTCACCCCCACATCGGCCAGAATGACTTTGGCCCCGGCGTGGCGGCCCAGGACGGTGATGGTTCCGCCGCCTTCGGCGAAATTGGCTATCTGCTGGCGGGTGACGTCCTTGGGGTAAGGGCTGACCCCCTCGGCCACCACCCCGTGATCGGCGGCGCAGACCACGATAAGGCGGTTTTCATGGCCGGGCTTCAAGCGGTTCTGGATGGCCGACAGCCGCACGGCGCAGTCTTCCAGGCGGCCCAGGGCGCCGCGGGGCTTGGCCAG
>JAITBV010000003.1 GCA_031283395.1 Candidatus Adiutrix sp. | reverse complement strand
CGGGCCTGGCCGCCCTGGGGGCGGAACACCCCGGGGCCTGGGTGGAGGCGGCCCACACCGGGGCCGAAGTCATAGGCGATCTGCGGGAGAACCTGGCCCGGCTGGCCGGAGAAGCCGGCCTGGAGCTTTTGCGCGTTCTGGACCTCCGCCAGCGGACGGACTGGCTTTCAGCCGGCTCTCCGGCCGAGGACCTGGCCGGCCTGGAACCGGACGAGGTTTTCCGCCGGCGCCTGGACGCCGCGGGGGTTCTCGAGGCCGACCGGGCCGGCCTATGGGCCGCCTATGGCGAGATACGGAAAGATTTGGCAGAGGCGGCGGAATAAGTGCGTGTCCTGCAACTGAAAATAAAAAATCTAAATTCCCTGGCTGGCGACTTCACCATTGATTTCACCCACCCGGCCTACCGGGGAGGGGTCTTTGCCATCACCGGCCCCACCGGAGCCGGCAAGACCACCATTTTGGACGCCATCTGCCTGGCCCTCTACGGCCGCACGCCCCGCCTGGCCCGGATCAGCAAGAGCGGCAACGAGATAATGTCCCGCGGCCGGGGCGAATGCGCGGCCGAAGTGACATTCGAAACCCCGGCCGGGCGCTGGCGGGCTTTCTGGGCCCAGCGCCGGGCCCGCCTTTCGGCTGACGGAGCCCTCCAGGATCCCCGCCACGAAATCGCCGAAACCGGCGGCCGGCTCCTGGAGAGCCAGCTCAGCCGCACAGCGGCCCGGGTGGCCGCCCTGACCGGTCTGAGCTTCGAGCAGTTCACCCGGGCCTCCCTCCTGGCCCAAGGGGCCTTCGCCGCCTTCCTGGCCGCGCCGGCCGATGACAAGGCCGCCCTCCTGGAACAGATCACCGGCACGACCCTCTACAGCGACATCTCCATCGCCGTCCACCAGCGCCGGGGCGAAGAGCGCCGCCGGCTGGAAGAACTGCAGGCGGCCGGAGCCGCCCTGGCCGGCCCGGCCCCCGGAGAGGACGAGAGCGACTTAAGGCAACGGCGGAACGATTTGGCCGGCCGGCTCAAGGCCCTGGAGGAAAACCTGGCCGCCGAAGAGGAAACCCGGGCCCGGCTCAAGACCCTGGCAGGGTTGGAAGAGGAAAGGAGCCGCCTGGCGGCCCTTGAGGAAGAACTGGCCGGGCGCCGCCAGGCCTTCATCCCTCTGGCCGAACGCCTCGGGCGGGCCAACCTGGCCCTGCCCCTGGCCCCCCTAGGGGCGGAATTGAGCCTGCTCCGGGAGCAACGGGCGAAGGCCCTCCAAAGCCTGGGCCTGGGCGGTGACGAAACCGGCGAAGACCGGCTCAAAGCCTTGGCCGCCGAAAGCGCCCGGGTGACCAGGGACCTGGCCGAAGCCCGCTCCCGGCGCGGCCTGGCCGCCCTGCGCGGCGGGCTTAAGCCCGGCCGGCCCTGTCCCCTCTGCGGAGCCCTGGAACATCCCTGGGGCGGGCCGGACCAGGGGCCGGACGAAACAAACCGGGGCGCTCTTGAACCGGACGAATTGGAAGAACGCCTGGACGAGGCCGAGAGCCTGGCTGAAGCCAAGGAAAAACTGGGCCATAAAATAAAGGAACTCCAAACCGCCCTGGACCGGGCCGCGGCCCTGGAAGCGGATATCTCAAAACGCTCCGGACCTTTCCGGCTGGCTTTGACCGAAGCCGGGTTCAGCGGCGAAGAGGCTTGGGCCGAGGCCAGGCTGGCGGAACCTCGGCGGCTGGATCTGGAGCGGCGGGCCAGAAAACTGGAAACAGAGGCGGCGGCCTTGGCCGCGGCCCAAAAAGACAACGCCGGCCGCCTCCTGGACGCGGGAGCCGTAAACCCGGCCGGCCGGACCCTGCCGGAAGTCGAAGACCTTCTGGCTGAATTGGCCGGGACCCGCCGGGAACTTTTGAGCGCCCTGGGGATCCTGGACCACCGGCTGGGGGAATTGGCCGAACTCTCCGCCCGGCGGCTGGCCTGGCACACGGAAGCGGCGGCCCGGCGGGAGGAGGCCCGGCGCTGGGAAGCCCTCCACGAACTCATAGGTTCGGCCGACGGCAAAAAATACCGGGCCTTCGCCCAGGGCCTGACCTTTGAAAACCTTATCAGCCAGGCCAACCGCCAGCTCACCGCCCTGAGCGACCGCTATCTCCTGGCCCGCGACCCGGCCCAGGGCGGGCTGGAATTGAGCGTGGTCGATCTCTGGCAGGCCGGGGAGGTACGGTCCACCAAAAACCTCTCCGGAGGCGAGAGCTTTCTGGTCAGCCTGGCCCTGGCCCTGGGCCTGGCCCGGCTGTCCAGCCGAAAGGCCAGGGTGGATTCCCTGTTTCTGGACGAGGGTTTCGGGGCCCTGGACGAGGAGACCCTGGAAACGGTGCTGAACACCTTAAGCCACTTGAACCAGTACGGCCGGCTGGTGGGGGTGATCTCCCATGTCCCGGCCCTCCGGGACCGCCTCGGCACCCAGATCCGCCTCCTCCCCTCGGCCGGCCCCCACAGCCGGGTAAGCGGTCCCGGAGTTTTCTAAAGAGGTGAGGGGGCCTGCGGCCCCTGGACCTCGACCATGAATATGCGGCGTTCGCCCCGGGCCGGGGCTGGGAAATGGCGGCGGAAACGGGCCAGTTGGGCCGGGTCGGCCAGATCGACCCGATGGGTCGCCAGCCCCCGAGTGACGTGGTAGAGCCAGATATGGGGCGGCTCGGGCAGGATGAGGCCCACATGGTAGTAGGAGACCCCGGCCGGAAAACGCCGGTCGGGCCGGGAGAAACAGAAGAAGGCGAAATCACCGGGCCGGATCAGGCCCAGGAGGTCTTCAAACTCTCGGCCGTGCAGGTCCGTGCCCCAGCCCAGGGCCCTCCCCGGCCCTAAGGGCTCCAGGGCCGGGGCTTCAAAATCCACCTCTGGCAGAGCCCGCACGAACCGGCCCTCGGCTAGGTTCAAAATAAGGTCCAGGCCGAAATCCCAGTCCTGGCCCAGGGGGGCCCCGGGCCCGGAATCGCCCCGGCGGTCGCGGACAGCCTCGGCCAGGCTGACAGGCCGGGCCAGGAGAATACGGGCCGCGGCCAGGACAAAGCCGCTGCAGTTGAAACCTGGATTGGAGGAGACCTGGTCGGGCCGGTCAAAGGTAATCCAGCGCCCCTGCTCATCCCGGGCTCCGTCAGGCCGGAAAGGCTGGCCCAGGAGGGGGGCCAGGGCCCGGGCCAGGTCGGCCCCGGGAAGCGCGGCCTCTAGAGGTGCAACCTCAAGAGGCGGCGAAGGATCGGCGTTCAGAGATGCTGGCTTGAGTGCGGCAACAGCCAGGAGAAAGGCCAGGAGCAAGGCCCCGGCTTCAGGACGGCGGGGGTTGAGGCTCGGCGGGCGGCTCGGTCTTAAAGTCCGGGTGGTCGCGCCAGTAGATGAGGCGGCCGCAATTAGGGCAGACGGATATTTTTTCATTGCGCTGCAACTCGTTGTAAAACTGGGGAGGGAAACTTAGCCGGCAGGCCAGACAGAGCCCGTCGGCCGCGGCGGTCACGGCCACTCCGCCCCGGTCCCGGGCTGTTTCCTCGTATTGCCTTAAGAGAACCGGGCCAACGATTGCGGCCAGCTCGGCCCGCCGGGCGACCAAGTCCTCCAAGGAGGCCCGGGCCGCCTTTTCCCCGGCTTCGGCCCGGGCGGCCAGGTCCGCGCAGGCGGCTCCGGCCTCGGCCGCCTGTAAGGACCGGTCGGCAATTTGGTCCCGGCGCTGGTCCAGGCGGTCCAGAAGGGCCAGGGTCTCATCCTCCAGGTCGCTTATTTTCCGGCCCAGGTATTCGGCCTCTTTTTTCAGGGCCGCATATTCGCCCTCGCTTTTCACGGCCATCTGGCGGTCTTCGTTTTTTCGTTTCCTGACCGTCAGGTCGGCCACCTCGCCCTCCAGTTCCCGGTGCCGGGCCTCTTCGGCCGCCTGAAGCCCCTTAAGGTCAGCCACCTCGCCTTCATCCCTGGCCAGCCCGGCCCGGGCCCGGGCCAGCTCGGTCGCGGTCTCTTTCAGGAGCCTGTCTTCCCGGCGGGCCTGGTCATCGGCCTCCTGGAGCCCGATGAGGGCCGACAGCACCGTCTTCATCGCGCCACCCCGTCCGGAGCCCGGCGCCAGGCCGGAGCCTGGTCCAGCACCTGGCAGGCCACCTCAAAGCCGGCCTGGGCCAGGAGCGCGGCCAGCCGTTCGGCCAGCCGCCTGAGTCCCGGCCATTCGGTCTCAAAATGCCCCAGGTCCACCAGGGTCAGGCCCAGGGCTTCGGCTTCCAAAGCCTGATGATAGCTGGCGTCGCCTGTCAAAAACGCCTCCGCGCCCAGGCGGCGGGCCAAGGCCGCGTAACTCCCGCCGCTGCCCGGCAGAAGGGCCAGGCGCTCGACCCGGCCGGGCCGGGGGCCGGCCCATTTAAAGCCGGCGAATTCCGGCCGGCGCCCCAGTTCCTCGAACAGGTCCCGGGCCGGGCTCCAACGGGCCAGGAGGCCCAAACCCTGGCCGGGCGGGTAGATCCTAACCGCCTGAAACTCAAAGGCCGGCTCCTCGTAGGGGTGGGCCGCCCGGACAGCCAGGGCGGCCTCCTCCACCCGGGCCGCCGGGACCAGCACTTCCAGCCGGCTCTCCCGGACCCTGGCCTCTTCTCCGGGCCGGCCGATAAAAGGCCGCCCTCCGGCCGGGACCTGAAAGCCGCCTTCGCCGGGGGCCGCGAACCAGGTGCGCTCGTAATCACCCAAAACCCCGGCCCCGGCCGCAAACAGGGCCTCTTTGATCCGTTCCTCGTGACCCGGGGGAACGAAGACCACCAGCTTGTAATGCTCGCGCGCGGCCGGGATAAGGGGCCGGTCGGCCGTAAGTTCCAGGTGGTCGGCCAGGGCTCCGGCCACCCCGCCGACGGCTTGGTCCCAGTTGGTATGGAGGGCGAAGACGGCCAGACCGGCGGCCTGGGCGGCCCAGATGACCGCGCCGGGCCCGCTGTGGCGGTCCAGGCTTT
>JAITBV010000275.1 GCA_031283395.1 Candidatus Adiutrix sp. | reverse complement strand
TGATAACGTTCCAGGAGGGGAGTTCGGCGGTCGGGGGCGAGGTCCATTACCTGGTGGGCAGCTACGAATACGCCATATTGAGCGACATACTGGGCGACATCATCATCGGCCGGAACGGCACGGCCTTCATCCTCAATGAGGAAGGCCGGTTCATGGCCCACCGGGACCGGGGCAAGGTCTACAGCCGGCAGGAGGCCACCCTGGATCTGGGCGCGGATCTCCGGGAGACGCTGACCTTGATGAGGGAAGGCCAGGTGGGGGCGACCTCCTTCCAAAGCCCCAAGGGGCAGATGTTCATAAGCTACGCGCCCATCCGCGGCACCCTGTGGTCCCTGGGCATCCTGGTGCCCCAGAGCGATTTCATGGGGGCGGTCCGCACGGCCATCCTGGCCTCCATTCTGATAGCGGTCGCCGCCATCCTCGTCTTCGGCGCGGCCCTGCGCCTTATCGCCAGCCGGCTGCTCACCCGGCCCCTGACCCTGATCACCGACAACGCCAACCAACTGGCCCAGGGGCGCTTCGACAGCCAACTGCCGCCGCGCCTTCTTTCCTGGGCGGACGAAGTGGGCCGCCTGGGGGAAGCCTTCAACACCATGTCCGGGGAGGTGCGCAAGGTCATAAGCGACATCGGCGGCCTGACGAAAACCGTAAGTTCGGGCTTTTTGAGCCAGAGGGTGGATCCGACCGGCCACCAGGGCGGTTACGCCAACATCATCTCCGGCATCAACACCATGCTGGAGGTCGTCTGCGCCCACCTCGACTCCCTGCCCGGAGCCCTGGCCCTGTTCGGCCGGGCCAAAGAACCGGTCTATCTCAACCGGGCCATGAGGGACAACGTTGGGGAAATGGGCCCCAGCCCGGACCGGCCCGACCTCCTGGCGGCCATAATCTCCGAAGGCCGGCGCCAGGACCTGCCGCCGGAGGCCGCGGCCATTTTCAACCCCGGGAACCGGGCCGACGACCACTGGCAGGCCAGGGTCGCCTGGGGGGAGCAAGCACCCCGCCATTATCTCCTCCGCCCCCAGCCCATGGGCGCCGCCGGAGACGATAGCCGTACCGGCGCGGCCCTGATCTTAAGCGACGTCACCGAACTGAACTGGGCCATTGAAACCGCCCGGGCGGCCAGCCAGGCCAAAAGCGAGTTCCTGGCCAATATGAGCCACGAGATAAGAACTCCCATGAACGCGGTCATCGGCCTGACCCACCTTCTGCTCCAGACGGAACTCGACTCCCAGCAATACGAATACACCTTCAACGCCCACCGTTCGGCCGAGGCTCTTTTGGGCCTGATCAACGACATCCTGGATTTCTCCAAGGTGGAAGCCGGCAAGATGACCGTGGAGAGGATCCCCTTCAGCCTCAAACGGGTCATGGACGACATCTCCATCTTCTTCCATGAGCGGGGCGTTGAAACCGGCGTGGCCCTCTTCTTCGACCGCGATGTCGACCTGCCCGACGCCCTTTTGGGCGACCCCCTGCGCCTGAGGCAGATCTTCATCAACATCGTCGGCAACGCCTTCAAGTTCACCAAGAAGGGTTCGATAACCATTTCCGCCAGCCTGAAGGACCAGAGCGGGGAAAAGATAACCGTGGCCTTCGCCGTCAAGGACACGGGCATAGGCATGACCAGGGAGCAGGCCGCCAAACTCTTTCAGGCCTTCACCCAGGCCGACGACAGCATAAGCCGGCGCTACGGGGGCACCGGCCTGGGCCTGAACATAACCAAAAGCCTGGTGGCCCTCATGAACGGGGAGATCACCGTGGAGAGCGAGCCCGACCAGGGCACGACCATGGCCTTCCATTGCGTCTTCGACGTGGACGCCTCGGTCCAGCCGGAAGACCACCTGGCCGCTCTCCTGGCCGAGAGAAGCGGCGGGAAATCCGCGGCCCGGGCCGAGGAAGACGTGCCGCACGGGTTGGAAGGCCACCGCATCCTCCTGGTGGAGGACAACGACGTCAATGTCCTGGTGGCCAGATCGCTTTTGAGGAAGATGGGGCTTGAAGTCACGGTGGCCGAAAACGGCGAGGAGGCCCTGGCCCGGCTGGCGGAGGCCGACGGGAACGGCTTTTCGCCGGCCTTCGATACGGTGCTGATGGACCTGCAGATGCCGGTCCTGGACGGCTTTGAGGCCACCCGGCGCATAAGGTCCGAGGCCCGTTACAACGGGCTGGTCGTAGTGGCCATGACCGCCCACGCCTTTGACGAGGAAAGGGACCGCTGCCTGGCCTGCGGCATGAACGGGCACATCTCCAAGCCCATAGACGTGGGCATCCTTAAGAAGACCCTCAGGCGGTTCATACTTAATGAAGTCGACGGGTAAGGGGAGTGAGGGCCGCCCATGACCAGCCATGACGACCTAAGACTGGTGGAAGAGGAACTCAAGAAGAGCGGCGGCATCCTGCGTCTTATCCCCGCCTGGGTGGCCAGGGCTTTCCTCGTCCCCGGCCGCCGCCTCAAGCTGGACCCCCGCGACTACTACGCCTACGGCGGGGCCAAGGGCGGCATCGACGAGCGCTGGCTGGCCTCGACCACCGAGGCCGACAACGGCGAACTCACCGCCCCGGACGAGGGCTTGAGCTTCGCGGCCGTGGAAACCTCGGGCGGCCCTCGGCGCGTCAAGCTCAAGGACATCATAGACTTCATGGGCGAGAAGGTGATCGGCGAAGCCCAGATGAACAAATACGGCCGCCTGATGACTTTTGCCAAGTTCTTCGACAACCAGGGGCCCATCGGCCACCATGTCCACCCCGCGGACGACTTTGTCAAACCCCTGGGGCTGTTGGGCAAACCCGAGGCCTATTATTTCCCGCCCCAGCTTAACAATGTCCCCCAAAATTTCCCCCACACCTTCTTCGGCCTGAACCCGGACGTGACTAAAGACCAGGTCATCGCCCGCCTTAAGGCCTGGGCCGAGCGCGGCGATAACAACATCCTGGACCTCTCCCGGGCCTTCCGGCTGGAACTGGGCAC
>JAITBV010000266.1 GCA_031283395.1 Candidatus Adiutrix sp. | reverse complement strand
CTCCCCCACCAGGGTTTGAAGCCCGTCCGGGAAAATTTTCAAATCTTCGCTTAAGCCTGCGGCCACGGCCGCGGCCATCACCTCGGCCTCCAGAGCTCCGGGCCGGCCGAAGGCCACGTTTTCATGGATGGTGCCGTTGAAGAGAAAGCCGTCCTGGGGAACATAGCCGAAGCGGGCCCGGAGGGCCGGGCGGGGCCATTCCTCCAGGGGCCGGCCGGCCACGCTGACGGTTCCGGGCGGGGCCGTGAAGAGGGCCGGGAGCAGGGCGGCCAGAGTGCTTTTGCCGCCGCCCATGGGGCCGACCAGGGCGGTGATCCGGTCATGGGCTAGGTCCAGGCTGACATCGGACAAAGCCGGCGTCCTTCTGGTCGGATATTGAAAGGTCAGATGCCGGATCGCGATATCCGTCCGGGGCTCAAAGGGCGGGATAAGTTCAAGTGGCGGCTCTTCGCCTTCAGCCGTGAAAACGCGGTTCAAACGGTCCAGGGAGGCCAGGCCCTGCTGCAGAAAGCCGATGATCATCCCCAGGGCGATGAGGGGCCAGGTCAGAAGGGCCAGATAGCTTATGAAGGCCACGAAGTCGCCGGTGGAGACGCGGCCGAATATGGTTTCGCGGCCGCCGAAATATAGCACCAGGGCCAGGGCCAGGTTGCTCATGAAGTGCAGAAAAGGGAAGAAGGTTCCGGCCAGGAGGGCCTGGCGTATGTTCAGCTTCATGTAGTCCCGGCCGGACCTTTCGGTTTCCCGGAGAGCCAGGGCGCCGAGACCCATGGCCCGGCTGACCTTCAGGCCGGCCAGTTTTTCCCGCACGGTCTCGGTCAGGAGGCCGAAGGAATTCTGGGTGGTCAGCACCAGACGGTAGAGGCGGCGGCCTAGAAAGTGGGTGACCAGGGTTATGGCAGGCAGGGGCAATATGGCCCAGAGGGTCAGGCCGGGGCTGATGGATATCATGAAAAACAGGGCGGCGCAGCCCAGGAGCATGGTGTCGACGATGCTGATGAGGCCGGTGGCCAGGGCCATGCGGATATTGTCCATGTCGTTGGTGGCCATGGCCATCAGGTCGCCGCTGGAATTTTCCAGGTGCCAGCGGGGGGAGAGACGGACCAGCTTGGCGTAGAGCCGGTCCCGAAGGCCCAGTTCCACCTGCCGGGCAAAACCGATGATGAGGTTGCGCCATACGAAGCGCAACCCGGCCACCACCGCGGCCAGACCCATGATAAACCGGACTATGGGCCACAGGTCACCGGGGGCGGCCCCGGGGGCGCTCATGAGGTCTATGCCACGGCCCAGAAGGCTGGGAATAAACAACTGGGCCAGGTCGCAGCCCATAAGGGCGACGAAGCCCACAGCCACGCCCTGGAAATGGCGGCGGAAATAGGGGGCGATGAGCTTGAGGCTGGACATCCGGGGGTCAGCGGCCGGTTCGGCCCAAAGCCGCCAGTTTGAGGGCCAAATTCTCCAGGAGCATTTTGGGCGGGTGATCCCCGCTGGAGATCAGGGTCAGGTGGGTTTTTTCCAGGGCGGCCAGGGCCCGGGTCAGGTCCGTCCAGGACCAGCGGCCGAGCTGATCCTGGATTATCTTCCTGGTGTAAGGCGCAATATTGGACATAAACCCGGGCGTGGGCCAGTCTTCGGCGTCCGCCGGACGAGCCCGGCTGTGCAGAAAGGCCAGGAAGCGGTTCTCAAGGGCGGCCATGATCTGCATGGCCCGGTCCGGGGCCTGTTTTTTTTTGTCTTTTTCCTGATGGCTGTCGTTTAGGATTTCCATAAGGTCGGTCAGGGCTGCCCTTACCCGGCCCCGGCCCAGGTGGTCGGTCAGGTGGTAGAGCTGAGCGTCCAGGACCGGCCGAATCAGGTCCCGGACCAGTTCATCCGACAGTTTCTGGCCCGGGTCTAGGTAGAGGCTGAGTTTTTCAGCCTCGCCGGCCAATAGGCGCTGATCCTCGCCGGCCCGCTCGATGATGAGTCTGCAGACTTGAAGGCTGGCCGGTATATTCCGGCTTTTCAATTCCCCGGCCAGCCATTTGACCAGGGTTTCACCCGTGAGGGGCCGGCAGTCCACTGTCAGGCCAGCGGCCTTTATTTTTTTTGCGAAACGCAGGCGTTCGTCGAGCTTGTCCTCCAGAATCAGGACAATGACGGTTTCCGGGTTGGGGTCATCGAGGTAGTCGGCCAGGATGTTCCAGTCCTCGGCTCTGAAAGAGGGATCTTTGACTGTCAGCACCCGGGGCGGCGGGCCGAAAGGCCTGGTCCGGGCCTCCCCGGTTAGGCGTTCGGCCTGACCGGCCTCCAGGTCCAGGTTCTGGCAGTTGAAATCGCGAAAGTCCGGGGCGGCCGCCTCCAGGGCGGCCGCCCGGCATTTGGCTACGGCCGTGGGGTCGCCGCCGCTCAGAACATAGAGCGGCCGACGATCGGTGCCGGCTATTTCCTTGAGGAAGGCGGCCGGAGTCATGGTCAGGCCTTCAGGTTGAATTTTTTGAGCTTGTATTGCATCAGGTTCTTTTTTATGCCCAGAAGGTCCGCGGCCTGGCTCTGGACGCCTTCGGCCCTTTCCAGGGCTTCTTTCAGAAGGGCTTCCTCCAGGGCTTCCAGGGCCGGGGTCAGGGCCAGCCCGGCCGGGGTCTCCCCGGCTAGGGCCAGGGCCAGGGGGGCCGGTTCCCGGCCGGCGTATTTGTCCCACTTGTATTTGAAGACATTCTTTTTGAGGCCCAGGACCTCGGCCGCACGGCTCTGGACCCCGCCACCGGCGGCCAGGGCCGTCCGCAAGAGGCATTCCTCCAATGCGGAAAGGGCTGACTCCAGGCTCAGGCCTCCGGGGAGGAGCTGGCGGGCCTTGACGAGCCAAGGCGGGAGCCCGGAGGCACCCGCGCCGGCGTTCAGACTCCCGGATAAAGGCTCGGCCTCGAGGGCCTCGGCCCCGCCTTCGGCGGCCCGGCGGATCTCTTCTGGCAGGTCTTCAGGCCTTATTTCCGGCCCGGAAGAGAGGACTACGCCCCGCTCGATGGCGTTGCCCAGTTCCCGGACATTGCCCGGCCAATGGTAGGCGAACATCAGCCTCAGGGTTTCCTTGGACAGAGTGCGCGGGGGCAGGTCGCTTTCCTCGCTGTAGGTCTTAAGGAAATGCTCGACCAAAAGGGGCAGATCGTCCAGTTTCTCCCTTAAGGGCGGCAGATGGAGATGGACCACGTTGAGACGATAGAAGAGGTCTTCCCGGAAGCGGCCCAGGGCCACCTCCTGTTTCAGGTCCCGGTTGGTGGCGGTTATTAAGCGCACATCCACCTGGATAGGCTGGCCGCCGCCCACACGCTCGAAACGGCGCTCCTGTAGCACTCTTAAAAGTTTGACCTGGAGCCCCGGGTCCATTTCCCCCACTTCGTCGAGAAAGATGGTGCCCTCATGGGCCAGTTCAAAGCGGCCCGCCCGGCTGGTCCGGGCATCGGTAAAGGCCCCTTTTTCATGGCCGAACAGTTCGCTTTCCAGGAGAGTGGGGGTCAGGGCGGAACAGTTTACGGCCACGAAGGGCTTGTCGGATCGGGGGCTGTTGTAGTGGATGGCCTGGGCCGCCAGTTCCTTGCCCGTGCCGCTTTCACCGGTGATCAGGACATTGGCCTTGGTGGGGGCCACTTTTTCCAGCATCTTGTATAGTTCCAGCATGGGCTTGGATTTGCCTATCAGGCGGTCGAAGCTGTAGCGGCGGGTCAGGGCCGAATTGAGTTCTTTGACTTGGCGGTCCAGGCGGCCGACCTC
>JAITBV010000265.1 GCA_031283395.1 Candidatus Adiutrix sp. | reverse complement strand
CATCACCCGTTCCCTCACCTCTTTCGGTCTCCCGACCTGTCTGAGGGTCAGCGCCGGCCTCCCGGCTGAGAATCAGGCCTTGGTCTCGGCCTTGGAGGAAGTTTTGGCCGTCCGTTGATATGGAGGTTCCGTCATATAGACCGGGCCGCGGCCGCCAGCCTGGCCGCGGATCTGGGCCAGCCTCTTAAAATGGGCGAATTTCTGTCGGCCCGTCAATTCCGGGAGGCCGGCCCGGTGCGCGAGTTCGTCCGGGCCGATCTCAAAAGCCTGCCGCCCCCCCTGAGCCTGACGGATATGGACAAGGCGGTGGAAAGGCTGCTTACGGCCCGCCGGCGGGGCGAATTGACGGCCATCTGTGGAGATTACGACGCCGATGGCCTGACCGCGGCGGCTCTCCTGGCCCGTGGCTTCAAGGAGCTGGGCCTTAAGGCCCTGGTGCGGGTGCCCAACCGCCTGACCGAAGGTTACGGTCTCAAACCCGAGGCGGTGGCGGAAATGGCGGGGCGCGGCGCCCGCCTCATAGTCACCGTGGATACCGGCTTCTGCGCCCTGGCCGCGGTAGAGCGGGCCGGGGAAGCCGGCCTGGAAGTCATCATCACCGACCATCACCGCCTGCCGCCCAAGTTGCCGCCGGCCCTGGCCCTTATAAATCCCCACCGCAACGAAATCTGGCGGGACAACCCTCCGGCCGGGGTGGGGGTGGCCTTTATGCTCCTGGCCGCCCTCAAACGGCGCTGGCTCGAGGCCGGACTTCTGGGGCCGGGGGACGGCCCGGCCCTCCTGGAATACCTGCCCCTGGTGGCCATAGGTACCATAGCCGACCTGGCCCCCCTTCAAGGCCCCAATCGTATTTTGGTCCGCCACGGGCTGGCTTTGCTGGGTTCCACGGCTTGGCCCGGCCTGGCGGCCCTGAAAAAAGTGGCCCGGCTGTCCACCGAGCGGGTGGGGGGGCGCGATGTGGGTTTCCGCCTGGCCCCGCGCCTGAACGCGGCCGGCCGTCTGGGCAGCGCCGACCCGGCCCTGAGCCTTCTTCTGGCCGATGCCGGGGATCAGGCTGACAGCCTGGCCGCCCAGTTGGATGATTTGAACCATCAGCGCTACCAGGGGCAGAACCGCCTTTGCCGCGAAGTCTCTGAGCGTCTGGAACTGGAAGTATCCCCTGACCGCCGCACGGTGGTTCTGGCTGATCCTGACTGGCCCCGGGGCCTTTTGGGCCTGGCCGCGGCCAGGGTGTCCGAAACGGTCCGCAAGCCCACCGTGCTCTTCCGCCTGGAAAACGGCCTGGCCGTCGGAAGCGGCCGTTCCTATGGCGGTTTCAACCTTTACCAGGCTCTGGAGGGGCTGCGTCCGCTCTTTCTCTCCTTCGGCGGCCACGCCCAGGCCGCCGGATTGACCCTGGCCTCAGGACAGGTTGAGGAATTCAGCGCCAGGCTGGAAGATGCCGCCAGGGCCGAGCCGGATTTCAGCGCCGAGCCGGAACTGGAAGTGGACCTGACAGTATCCCTGGGCGACTTGGAGAGCCTGGTCAAACCCTTGGCCGCCCTGGAGCCCTACGGTACCGGGCATCCCCCCCCGGTCCTGGTCATTCCCCGGGCCAGGGTCGGCGAGGCCCGTCCCACCAACCGGGGCGGGGAAGCCCATATGAAGATGGTCCTGGTGGACGGTCTGGCCAGGTTGACCGTGGTCGGCTTCAACCTGGCCGATCGCCTCGAAGAGGTCGGCCCGGAAATGGATGTGGCCCTGAGCCTGGAGGTGAGCGAATATCAGGGGCGGCTGAGCCCCGCTTGGCGGCTGTTGGATTTCCGTCCGCCCGGTTCAGCCTCTCAAGAGGGCGCATTTAACGGTTGAAAAAAAACGTCCTATCCGCTAAAAAGTAAGGTGGATAGTGATAGGTTAATATGATTTTTTTGAAAAGCGCCGAAGAAATAGAGTTGATTCGTCAGAGTGGCCGCCTGGCCGCCAGGACTTTGGATTTCGCGGAGTCCGAACTCCGGCCGGGCCTGACCACCGGGGCCCTGGACAAATCCATCGAGACTTTTATCCGGGATCACGGAGGGATACCGGCCACCTTGGGCTATCGGGGCTATCCGGCTTCCAGTTGCATTTCCATCAATGAGGTGGTGGTCCACGGCATTCCCGGGCCGCGGGTGGTGCGCGAGGGGGACCTGGTGAAAATAGACGTCACCACCATTCTAAACGGCTATTTCGGCGATACGGCCCGCACTTTCCGCGTCGGCGAGGTCCCGCCCAGGGCCCTGGCCTTGGCTGAAGCCACGGAAAAAGCCATGTATCTGGGTATCAACGAGGTCAGGCCGGGAGCCCGGTTGGGCGATATAGGCGCGGCCATTCAGAATTATGTGGAGCCTTTGGGTTTTTCCGTGGTCGAATACTTCGTGGGGCACGGCGTGGGCCGCCAGTTCCACGAAGAGCCCAGCGTGCCCCATTTCGGCAAGCGCGGCACCGGACAGAGGCTCAAGGCCGGCCTGGTCTTCACCATTGAACCCATGATCAACGAGGGTGCCCATACCGTCAGGGTCCTGGGCGACGGCTGGACGGCCGTGACCACTGACGGCCTGCTTTCCGCCCAATTCGAACATACCGTGGCCGTGACCCCCGGAGGCTGGGATATCCTGACTCTTTCCGGAGACCCGGAAAATCAGGTTGTTGACAAAATGATTAGTGTGGATATATAGTTAGACGGCAGATTTAAGTATCCGCCCAATCTGACCGCCTCCGGCCTGTCCGGGCCGGTATCCCGGTCGCCCGTCAAAGGTCCGACCCTGTGAAACAGTTGACCTTGAGTGCCAGATTCGCCTTGGGCGTCGTCTTGGTCTTTATTACCGAGGCGGCCGTCCTGGGATTTGTCACCCTCAAGGTCGAAACCCTGCGTCAGCTCAACGGTGAGTTGGGCCGGGAATCCCTGCCTTCCATCCTCTCTTCTTTCAACGTGGCCTCCGAATTGGAGCAGGCCCTGGACAGCCTGGCCGAATATGTCCGCTACGGCCGGCCGGAAGATTTGGCCCTCTGGCAGGCCCGGGTTGAAATCGGAACGAACGCCGGCTACGGTCTGTCGGGCCCCACCCCGGCCAGTTTAGCCGGGATCCTGAATTCCTTCGAGGCTTTAAAGCGCCTGACGCTTCGTCCGGCCTCGCCGGAGGCGGCGGAAGCGGGCCGCCCGGTTTGGGGGGCCGAGGCGGATCCTGAAATAAGGAAACTTACGGCGGATTTGGAGTCTTTCAAGAACGAGGTGCTGTTTCTGGCTGAAGAGACCGTGGCCCGGGGGGAAGATATCAGCCGCCATCTCATCCTCGCCCTGGCCGGGGGGCTGTTTCTGACCCTGGGGCTCATCATCGTCCTGGGGGTCGTCTTCTGGCGCTCCACCTTGCGCTCTTTAAACGGGGTGCGGGTCGAATTCAGCCGGGGGGCTTCGGCCATAAGCCGAACCGCCAGTCAACTTTCGCATTCCAGCCATGTCCTCACCCAGGGTGTGTCCGAAAACACCGCCGCCGTCGTGGAAGCGGTCAGCCGCCTGGAGGGTATGCTGACCATGGCCAAACGCAACGCCGGGCATTCGGTCGAAGCCGAAGAGCTCATGGTCGAGGCCCGGGATCATGTGCTGGCCGCGGGCCAGACCATGAACGAAGTAGCCCGGGCCATGGTCGAGATCCGGGCTTCCGGCCAGTCCTCGGGCCAGATAATAAAAAATGTGGAGGAGATCGCCTTCCAAACCAACATTCTGGCTTTGAACGCGGCTGTTGAGGCGGCCCGGGCCGGCGAGGCCGGGGTCGGCTTTGCCGTGGTGGCCGACGAAGTGCGCGGCTTGGCCAACCGCTCGGCCGAGGCGGCCAAGAACACCGCGGTCATAATAGCCGGCAGCCTGGACCGCATCAACGAGGGCGGGCGTCTGGTGGCCGAGGCCGAGGACAGTTTCGCCTCCCTGGTCCAGTTCACCGACCATATGAGCGCCATTATCGGAGATATTGCCAAAGCCAGTCAAAGCCAGGCCCAGGACGTTCAGAGCATTCATCAGTCCATTGCCATGATGGATAAAGTTACCCAGGAAAACGCGGCCGGGGCCGGGGAAACCCAGTCCCTGTCCCAGAGCCTGACCCACCAGGCGGCGGTTTTAGGGGAGGCTCTGAGGGATATGAACGCCATTTTGCAAGGCGGCCCGGAAAATCGCGAGCGCCGGATAGTGGCCCCGTCCCCGGAACCGGAGGACTTGCGCGGGCGGCCGCCGTCCGCCCCCCCCGGCGTTCCCCCCCCCCGGGCGGCCCTCGGCCGGGATCCGGCCCGGGAACAGGCTTTGGACAAGGCTATCCCCATGGATGATGATTTGTGAAAACCGGAAAATTCCAAAAGACCGTCCCAATCAATTATGAGGCTGTAGAGGTGGCTAGATGAGGGTTAACACCAGGCTTGGCACCGCCGGTCTCGGGGCGGCTTTGGCTTTAATCCTGCTCTGGGGCGGTTCGCTGAAAGCCCAGGAGGGGGCCGCGCCGGACACCGGCGGCCCGGCCGGCACCATAACCCTGACCAAGGTCGTGCCGGTTTATGAGTTTGAAAATCTTAAGGTGGCTGTGGATCAATATCGAGTGGCCTCCGGCGACACGCTTTCCAAAGTTTTGAAGGCCCGGGGTTTGGGTGGGCGGGAGACGGACCAGGCCCAGCTTTTGCGCCTGGTCCGGGAACTCAACCCGGAGCTTAGGGATTTAAACCGTTTGACCGTGGGCCAGACTTTGAAACTGCCGGCCGTGAACGCCGGTTCGGCGGCCTCGGCCGCGGCCGGCCCGATCCAGTCTCCGGGGTCGGAGACGGTCAAAATATATGAACGGCCTCAGTCGAGTCAAGAGGCGGCCAGGGTCGTGGTCCTGCGCCATCCGGTCGAAGCCCTGACCCCGGCGGAGCCTGGGGAAGCGGCCCCGGCCGCGACCGGAACGTCCTCCCCGTCCCCGGCCGCCCCGGCCCCAGGATCAATGGTGACGGCTTCCGCCCCGCCCAAAATCTCGCTGGAGGCCGGAGGCGGACCTTTGGATTTTCCCTCCGGCAACGCCGGGCCCCTGGCCCAGGACCAAGTTTCCCAAGTGGTTTATCGCACGGTCCGAATCCGGCCCGGGGACACTTTGGAACGTCTTCTCAGGCGGGAGGGCCTGCCTCGCGAGGCCATCTACCGGCATATGCTGAAAATAACCATGGATTTGAATCCGGAAATAAAAAATCCCGATCTCATTAGGGCCGGCGCGGAGTTGCGCATCCCGGCCGCCGGCGACTATCTGGCAGCCGCGGGCCTGGACCCCCGGGAGGTTCGGGCGGCGGCCCTGGCCATCAATCAGCGGCGGCCTCCGGCCCCGGTCAGGATGGCCGCCGGCGCGGCTGAAAACGTCCGCCGGCTTCCGGATGAAGGGGCTGAGACCGCTAAAAACACCCTGGGCCTCATCTTCACCCGCCTGGGTGACCGGGTGGAAAACCAGGGCGGCCTGACCTTGGCCGGGGCCGCTGAAGCCCTGGAATTGGATACCCGGATCTATCCGGTCATTTATACCCTCTCCGGGGCGAAAGTTGTCCTGGACCTGGGTTCGACCTTACCCCAGTCCACCCTGGCCGCCCTCCGGTCCCAGAATTTTCAGGTTTTTCGCACCCGGCGCGGCGAGTCCCTGGACCGGGTTCTGGGCAGCCTCTGGCCTCTTTGCGGTTATTATCGCGTTTACACCAAGGAACAGGCCTACGAGGGGGGCGGGGATATTCGCCTTAAAATTTCCGCTGACTGGATGATCTGGCCGACCGAGGAGGCTTGGAATTCCGGTCAGCCCCTGGTGTTGAACAAGGTGGGCCGGGCTGGGCGAGGCACCGACCCGGCCTGGGGCCGGTTTCTGGGCGACCATGGCCTGAAGGTCCTGGACCTGGACCGCAATCTTATCCAGCCGGCCCGGGAGGCCGCGGCCGACGACCCGGCCCCGGCGGCTCCGGCGGTGACCACTCTGGATTCCGCCAATCCCCGCTTCCTGGCCTCTGAATTGGTCCGTCTGCTCGGGGCCGAACCCCGCCCGGTCACGCCGGTGGAAGTCAAAAGCGGCCAGAATTCTCAAATAGTGACCGCTCCTCTTTATTGGGAGACCGCGGGCAACCGGGTGGTGCTGAATTTCGGCGAACTTTCATCGGATGAAGCCGCGGCTTTGCGCAAGAACGGCCTGCGAGTGGTGTCCGCCAGCCTCAACTCCGAGGCGGTCATTGAGGCTGTTTTGACCGGTTTCGGTCTGAAAGCCCAGGAGAATATGGTTTTAGCGGCCCCGGCCGGCGGGCCCGGCATGACCCTGACCATCAAGGGCCGGTTCGTGACCATGAAACCGGCGAAAAAATATTTACTGACCTATGCGGCCCTGCCCGGCGGCTTGATCCGGCTCCTGGACCCTGAGCTTAAAATAATAAAATATTGAGTCCCTCTTTAAGAAGAGCTTTATGAAGCAAGTAGTCATTTTTTTGCTGTTCGGCCTGTTGGTGGGCGGAGTTTTGAGCGGGCCGATTCAGGCCCAGGAAAAAACTTTCACCAACAGCATCGGGATGGAGTTTGTGCTGATTCCGTCCGGCCAATTCAGCCGTGGGGTGGTGACTGCGGCTGAAGCGGTTAAGAACGATTTTGGCGAAGTGGTTCAACCGGCCAAAGATGTGGAACGCCTGGTAACGAT
>JAITBV010000233.1 GCA_031283395.1 Candidatus Adiutrix sp. | reverse complement strand
AGGTGCGCCTGGATTGCTCCCGGCCCGAGCCCGGGACCCGGCCCAAGCCCCGTTTTGCGCCCGACCTGGTCATTTCCATAGGGGGCGACGGCACCCTGTTATATTCGGCCCGGGCCTGGGGCCAGAACGGCACGCCCCTTTTGGGGGTCAACCAGGGCTATCTGGGGTTTCTGGCCGAAACCGAGCCGGCCCGCTTGCCTGACCTGCTGGAAGAGGCCCTGGCCGGGCGCTATCACCAGGAAAAGCGCATGGCCCTGGAGGTGGCGGTCCGGCGGCATGGCCGCCCCTTGAGCCGGTTCGGCCGAATCATGGCCTTAAACGAGGTGGTGGTCAACAAGGGGGCCCGGTCCCGCATCATCACCCTGAACCTCCAGGTCCGCAACTTCGGCCGCTGGTCCTTCCGGGCCGACGGGGTCATCATCGCCACCCCCACCGGCTCCACGGCCTATAATATCTCCGCCGGCGGGCCCATGGTCTATCCCACCTTGGAAGCCGTGGTGGTGACCCCCATCTGCCCCTTCACCCTGACCAGCCGCCCCTTGGTGCTGTCGCCGGATTTTCCGGTGGAAATAGTCGTGGACAGCGAAAACACGGACCCGGACATCCATCTCGTGGCCGACGGCCAGTTGAGCCTGCCCTTGGAGGTGGGCGACAAGGTGAGCGTCCGGCGTCACCAGAGCGGCATCAACCTCATCGTCAGCCCCGACCGCAACTTCGTCGATATTCTCCGCCAAAAGATAAATTGGGCCTAACAACAGTGATTTGGGCCGCTATGGTCATCTTCGGCCCGGCCCTGGCGGCTACGGCCCAGCCCGCGCCGGTCCTGGAGCCCAGGCTCCTGAACGTCCGGCCCCACGCCCCCGGCCGCTACACCCAGGGGCTCTTCATCCGGGACGGGGTCTGGTTTGAATCCTCCGGGGGCTTCGGGGTCTCCACCTTCATTCGGGAGCCGGAAGGGGCGAAGGCAGGACGCCTGGACCTGCCCCCGGACTGTTTCGCCGAAGGGGCGACCTGGGCCGAGGGCGAGATATACCTTCTGACCTGGCTCAACCAGCGCGGTTTCGTCCTGGACCCGGAGACCCTGGCCGTCAAGCGGAAATTCACCTATTCCGGCCAGGGCTGGGGCCTGGCCTGGGACGGCCGGTGGCTGTGGCGCTCCGACGGCTCGGACCGCCTCCACCCCCACCGGCCCGGCGACTTCGCCCCGGCCGGCCCTCCCCTTTTGGTGCGGGAGGGCGAGGCGGCGGTGGACAACCTCAATGAACTGGAATGGGACCCGGCCACCGGCCTTTTATTGGCCAACATATACGGCCTGGACCGGGTGGCGGCCATAGACCCGGCCGACGGCGAAGTCCGGTTCTGGCTAGAGGCCGCGCCCTTAAGAGCCCTGGCCGTCCAACGCGGGCTCCCCTCCCCGGCCAGCCTGGACACGGCCTTCAACGGCCTGGCCCGGGACGGCCGGACCCTCTGGCTCACCGGCAAACTCTGGCCCCTCTTGTTTCAAATCGCCTGGCCCCCGGACGGCTGGGAGAAAATCAAGTCGGCCCCGGAAGAAGATTGATTCCGGGCCGCCGACAGTTCAGCCCAACCTTTCAAACATGGCCCAGAAAAACCCGTCGGTCTGGTGGCGGTGGGGCCAGAGGGTCAGGCGGCCGCTTTCCAGATGGGGCCGCAGGGCCTCCGGCCAGGCGGGAGGCGGGAGGGCCCTGAATTCGTGGCAGGCGGCCAGGAATTTCGCCGCCGTCTCCGGGCCTTCGGCCAGGCTGATGCTGCAGACGCCATAGAGGAGCCGGCCGCCGGGGCGGACCAGGCCGGCGGCGGCTTCAAGCAATCTCAGTTGAAGCCCGGCCAGCCGGATAACGTCTTCCGGCCCCTTGTTCCACTTAAGGTCCGGGCGGCGGCGGATGACCCCCAGGTTGGTGCAGGGCGCATCCACCAGCACCAGGTCAAAGGGCTCGCCCGGCCCTCCTTCCTCGGCCCCGGCCAGAAGATCCCGGGCCTCCAGTTTAATATTATCCAGGCCCAGGCGCCGGGCTTCGAGGGCCAAACGGTCCAACTTAACCCTATCCCGGTCCCGGGCCGTAACCAGGGCGGAGGGGTGGAGGGCGGCCAGATGGAGGGCCTTGCCGCCCAGGCCCGCGCAGGCATCCAAAACCCTGGCCCCGGCCGGAAGTTCACCGGCCAGAAGGCCCACCAGTTGAGAAGCCTCGTCCTGGATGGCGAAGAGCCCTTCTTCATAGCCGGGCCAGGTCTCCGGCCGGCCGGCGAAGGTCTCGGCCCGTAGCCCCCAGGGGGACAGGGCGGTGAGACTCACCTGGAAGGGCAAGATCAAACTCTCCCGGGTCGCCCGGCGGGGGTTGAGGCGCAAGGTGGGCGGGGTGGGTTGGTTGCCGGCGGCAAGCACCGCCTCGGCCTCGGCCGGGCCCAGGCGGGCCAGGAGATCGGCCGCCAGCCAGACCGGGTAGCTATGCCTGAGGGCCAGGGCGCTGGCCGCGTCCGGGCCGACTGGCTCGC
>JAITBV010000189.1 GCA_031283395.1 Candidatus Adiutrix sp. | reverse complement strand
AAGGGGCGTTAGTAACCCCCATCAGCAACAGCCCCGTCGGTGCCGCCGCCAAAGCCTCACTTCAAAAAGAAACGGCCCCAAATGGGGCCGAGACAGCAACCAACGAGCAGTAACCATGCTCGCCGCTTTTAACCGCAAACCGTGTAACCCATTGAACTTATTTGGCGTCCCCAAGGGGATTTGAACCCCTGTCGCCGGCGTGAAAGGCCGGTGTCCTGGACCGGGCTAGACGATGGGGACGCTTGAAGCCTGGCGAGGCTCAGGCTTGATCGCAAGGGAACGGAACCGCTCCACCGCGTTCCAATCCTCTTATATAGCATAACCCACCCTGATTTACCAGAAAATTTCTCCGTTTGAATTGACCGGCGCCCGGCCCCAAAAAAATATGGTGCAAAAAAACAGCTTATCATGTATATATAAATAATTCAGCTAATTACTCAATATCCTCTGGTTGGTTTGGGCCCTTGCCCATAGAACAAAAGAGCGGTAAAAAGCCATGAAAAATACACATGATGATAAATTTATTGGAGAAAGCGCGGAAAAAGGGGCGGATGAGCGCATCCGGATACTGCTTGACACTATGCCCTTTGCCTGCCGCCTATGGGATAAAAATTTTAAGGTTTTTGAATGCAATGAGGCCACCGTCAGACTTTTCGGCCTTAAAAACAAACAGGAATACTTTGAGAGGTACTTTGAACTATCGCCGGAGTTTCAACCGAACGGACAGCGTTCCTACGAAAAAACCTTAGAAGTGCTGAAAAGAGTTTTTGAAGAAGGCAGCATCGTATTTGAGTGGATGCACCGAACGGCGGACGGCCAGCCGCTGCCTGTGGAGATCACGCTTGTGCGGGTAGCATATCAGGATGATTTTGTAATTGCGGGTTATTCGCGCGACCTGCGCGAACCGACAGCGCTATTGAACGCAATACATAACGAAAAGAAAAAATTTATTATGACCGCCCATTGGTATGAGTCCATTCTTGATTCATTCCCGCTGCCTATCACTGTTCAGGATATTAATGAAAATTTCAGTTTCATCAATGCGGCCGCCGAAAAGACTTTTAAGGCAAGACGGCGGGATATTATTGGAAAACCATGCAAAAGCCTGGGCTTGAATATTTGCGATACAGAAGATTGCGCCATTGCCTGCGCCAAAAGAGGGCTGCTGCGGACATATTTCACATATGAAAACGCATCGTATCAGGCGGATATAAAAATGATGAAAGGGTTGGATGGCGAAGCCGCGGGATACATAGAAGTCATACAGGATATCACAAAGCTGGAGCATATGGCCAGGCGGCAGGAGGAAGAACGGACACGAGTGGTTACGGAAGCAAGCCCTGTTTCTTATATGCTGTTCGATGAAAACCTGGTTCCGGTTGACTGTAACGGCGAGGCCTTGCGTTTTTTTAATTGTCCCGACAAACAGCGCATCCTGGACCGCTATTGGGATCGCTTCATGCCCGAATCACAACCCGACGGGCAAAAGTCTCTGAAAAAAGCAAGGGCCTTGAGCGAAAAAATTTCCCCGGGGGAACGCAGTATTTTTGAGTGGACGCACCTGTCATCCAATGGGGAATCGCTCTCGACGGAAATGACGCTGACACAGTTGGTATACAATAAAAAGAAATTTTTGATCACGTTTATGTATGATTTGAGCAACATCAGGAAATTGGAAAAAAGCATTGAACAGCTCAAAACAGATGTTGATAAAATATACTATGACCCGCTGACCGGCATTTACAACAGAAGGTATTTTGATGAAAACCTGAAACGCGCAACAAGATTCTTATCCCGTTCGGGCGGGGTGATCAGCCTGATGATGATCGATATAGATTATTTTAAAAATTATAACGATACTTACGGTCATAACGAAGGTGATAAATGCTTAAAAATTGTCGCGGAAACACTTAAAAATTCGGTAACAAGAGCCGATGATTTTGTTGCCCGGTACGGCGGCGAGGAATTTGTCGTTGTCCTGCCGAATACTGACGGAGAGGGGGCGCGATTGATCGCCGACAAGATCCTTAACAATATTCGAAATAACAATATACCTCATATCAAGAGCGAGGCGGCGGGCATCGTCACCGTTTCTGTCGGCATTTCTACCAAAACCATGAAACATCCGTATGTTGGAGATGACCTTGTAAAAAGTGCGGACGAAATGCTGTATAAATCCAAGCGCGACGGGCGGAACAGATATACATAATGGAACCTGGGGCCAAAAGGGCCTAATGATCTTCAGGCAAAAAAATCCCGAAAATCAGTGATCCGCTTGATTTCCGGGACGGTATGAAAGAATATTTTCTTATATCTTATATAATGGTGGGTCGTGCGGGATTCGAACCCACGACTCTCTGCTTAAAAGGCAGATACTCTACCGAGCTGAGTTAACGACCCGCCGCGACATTGAACCGTTTTTATAATGCAATTTTAACTAAAAGTCAACATTTTCCGGGAGCCTTAAGTCCTCCGGCCGCCGCCACGCCCAGTCGAAACCGGGGGCCAAGGCCCCGGCGGCCAAGGGCCCGGGCCGGTCGCTGAAGCCGGCCAGCCGGGCCAGAAAGCCGAAGATGCTTTCCGGCCGCACCCCGGCCTCCCGGAGGGCGGTCAGGCTCAGGCCGGCGTGGCGCTTGGCCAGGCGCTCACCCTGGTGGTCCAGGATCAATGGCACATGGGCGTAGGCCGGAGCCCGGCCGCCCAGAAGTTCAAACAGATAAAGCTGGCGGGGGGTGCTGGCCAGAAGATCCCGTCCCCGGACAACGCTGGTGACGCCCTGGTCCAGGTCGTCCACCACCACGGCCAGTTGGTAGGCGAAAACGCCGTCGGAGCGGCGCAGGGCGAAATCCCCGCCGCACTCGGCCAGGGTCAGGCTCTGGGGCCCGGACGCCAAGTCCTGAAAGGACCAGGCCCGCTCCGGGGGGCAGATGAGCCTGAGAGCCCTGGCCCGACCGGAGGCGGCCTGAGCGGCCCGCCGCTCCGGGGAAAGAGCGCGGCAGGTCCCGGCATAGGCCGCGCCCGCATCTCCGACCTGGGGCGCGCCGGCCAGGGACCGCAGTTCGCGGCGGGTGCAGAAACAGGGATAAATCAGCCCCCGGTCTGAAAGCCCGGCCAGGGCCGCCTCATAGGCCGGGCCGCGCCGGCTCTGGGCCGGGGCCTCCTCGTCCCAATCCAGGCCCAGCCATTTAAGGTCCCGGCGGATCCGGTCGGCGTGGTCGGAGCGGCTACGGGCCGGGTCCAAATCCTCCAGGCGCAGCACCAGCCGCCCTCCGGCCCGGCGCGCCTGTAGCCAGGCCAGCCAGAAAGCCCAGGCGTTGCCCAGGTGCAAAAGGCCCGTGGGGCTGGGAGCCAGCCGGCCCCGAAGGGCCGGATCATTCAATTTTTTCCTCACTATAACATCCAAGCCCGATGTTCAAGGCCTCAAAGGCAATTCCAGGATGAACCTGGCCCCGCCCTCCCGGCGGTTCTGAGCCCGGATGAAGCCTCCGCGGCCGCTGCCGAGGGCGCGGCCTCCGGCCGGCCCCAGCCCCTGGCCGCCGCTCTTGGTGGTCACCTGGGGATCGAAGAGCCGGTCGCGCACCGTGGGGTCGAGGCCCGGGCCGGTATCGCTGACGGTCAGGCGTAGCCCGCTGATATCGTCGGTCTCCAAAAGCACAATGACCTGTCCCTCCCCGTTCATGGCGGTCACGGCGTTGTTCAGGATATTGGTCATGACCCGGCCCATCTGGTCCGGGTCAAAGGCGAAGACCGGCGGCTCCCCCCTGGTCTCCAGGCGAAAATCCACCTTTTTATGGGCCTGTCGGAAAAGGGCCAGGCTTTCGTCCAGCATCCGGACAAAATCGGCCGGCCTGGGTTTTATTTCCGGCAGGCGGGCGAAATGGGAGAACTCATCCACCAGTTTCTTCATCTCCTCAACCTGGCGGATTATGACCGTGGTGCATTCTTCAAAGATGGCCGAATCTTCCTCGCCGGACAGGCGCTGGGAAAAACGGCGCTTCAGCCGGCCGGCCGAAAGCTGGATGGGGGTCAGGGGATTTTTGACCTCGTGGGCGATGCGCCTGGCCACTTCCCGCCAGGCGGCCAGGCGCTGGGCCTTTTCCAGCTCCGTCAGATCGTCGAAGGTCAGAAGAAGGCCCAGGGTTTCCCCCCCCTCCCCGACCAGGGGGGCCAGCTTGACCCTGAGGCTCGCGAAGTCATCACCCAGGCTCAGGCTCATGTGCTGTTCCACGGCCGGCGGGTGGGGCTCCCTGACCGCCTGGTCCACCAGGGCGGCCAGAGGGGCGGGCAGGACCAGGGCGGCCGGCTCCCCGGGCGCGCCCTCCGGGGCCAGGATGCCGGCCGCGGCCCGGTTGAGGCTGATGACCCGCCCTGACGGATCCAGGATCACCACCCCGGTGGAGACGCTTTTAAGCACTGTTTCCACGAAACGGCGGCGGCTGTCCAACTCCGCATACAATTTTTTGAGATCCCCGGTCATCCGGTTGAAGGAGTTGACCAGCTCGGCGAATTCCCCGGACCGGCCCTGGGGCTCCAACTGGAAATCCCAGTCGCCGGCGGCCACCCGCTGGGTGCCTCCCACCAGGGCCGTGACCGGACGGGCCAGGGTCCGGGCCAAATGGGAGCCTATCCAGACGGAAATGAAGACGGCCAGGAGGGCCGCGACCGTCAGGGCCGTCAACTGGGTCACCCGGAAGGGCCTCTGGACGCTTAAGGCGTCCTGGTAGCTCACCAGGGCGCGCCGCACCTCCTCGATCTGGGCCTGGACCGGAGCCGGGAGCGGGTTGTCCTGGGCCAGGGCGACCTCGGTCAGGTCGATGGAATCCCGGAGGGCCGATTCTATCCTGGGGCTGAACCACAGGGAGTGGCCGCGGATCAACTGCCGGTAGGAGTAGTGGAAGATCAGGAGCGTGGGCAAGAGGGAGAGGGTGATGAAGGCCACCACCAGCTTGGTCTGGAGAGTGCCGTAAGCCCGCTTTTCAAAGAAGACGTTGAACAGCCCGCGCAGGATCAACAGGAGCAGAAAGACCATCAACACCACCGAGATGTTGATGGACACCAGGGCCACCAGCCCCTGGCTCCGGCTCAGGCCCGGCCCCAGGTTGATGAGTTCCCGCTGAAGAAGGGTCAGGCCGACCAGGGCCGCGCCCACGAACAGGGCGGCCCACAACTCCAGGCGCTGCTTGCGCCGGCTCTGCTCCGGCGACAGGGCCAACGCCTCGTTCTGGCCGGTCGCCCCGGCTGGCTGTTCCGACACGGATCTCCCACTTTCCTTTCGGCTGGATTTCAGCCGATATTATATGTTATTATACAAAAGTTTACGGCCTTTCGCCAAGAGGGCCGACCAAAATCCTGTGACGGTCTCCGCTGTTTCCCGCATTTCCTTAACACGGCCCCCAAGGGGTCCGGCCCTGAACAGGAGTTCAGCCCATGTCATTCAGCCGCCGGCAGAAAATCGATCCCTACCCCATTGACGCCCTGGGCGCGGGGGAATCCTGGCGTATGTTCTCCATCATGAGCGAATTCGTCCGGTCCTTCACGGCCATGAGCGAGGTCGGGCCCTGCGTCAGCATCTTCGGCTCGGCCCGCTCCAAGCCCGATTCCCCGGAGTGCCGGATGGCCGAAGAATTGGCCGGCATCCTGGCCAAAAACGGCTTCGGGGTCATCTCCGGCGGCGGTGACGGGGTCATGGCCGCGGCCAACAAGGGGGCCACTGAAGCCGGAGGGCTGTCCATCGGGCTCAACATAGAGCTGCCCCATGAGCAGTTGCCCAACCCCTATGCCAACCTGCCTTTGGAGTTCCATTATTTTTTCATCCGCAAGGTCGTCTTCGTCAAATACAGCCAGGCCTACGTCATTCTGCCGGGCGGTTTCGGCACCATGGATGAATTGTTCGAAGCCCTGACCCTCATCCAGACCCAGCGCATCCGCCCCTTCCCCACCTTCCTGATGGGTTCGGATTATTGGTCCGGCCTGGTGGACTGGCTGCGGGACAAGATGCTGGCCGGAAACTTCATCTCTCCCGACGACCTGGATATCTTCACCGTGCTGGACCAGCCCGAGGAAGTCGTGCGGGCCATCAAAAAAACCGTCATCATCAAATAGGTCCGCCCATGCCCCGCCACCCCGGGAGAGCCACACTATCCCCGCCGGCCGCCAATAGCCGCCCGCGGCCCCGGCCGCGCGTTACTCTCGCGGCCTTCCTGGTCCTGGCGGCCCTTATGGCGGCCGGCGGTTGCGCCCGCCCCCGCCCGGACGCCCCTGAAACTCCGGCCGCCCCGGCCGCCCGGCCCTGGCGAGGACCGGCGGCCAAACTGGCCGCGCGCGGCTTCACCCCAGACCAGTTGGCCTCATTTTTCAACTCCCCCGACCTGGTCTATTCCAGCGCGCCCATGGCCGCCAAGCTCAAGGAACTCCACGGCCTTAACTTCAATGCCGAATTGACCCGGGAGATCCAGGAAAAGCTGTTCCAACTCGGCTATGAAATACATATCGACGGCCGTTCCGGGTCCGGAACCAAGGCCGTCATCAGCCGCTTTCAAGCCGGCGAGGGGTTCCCGGACACCGGCGAAGTTTCCCGGGCGACCCTGGCCCAAGTCAACCGCGCCATGAAGAAAAAGGCCGGCGAACTACGGCCCCTGTCCGCCTACCGGCCGCCGCCGGCCCAGCCCCCGTCGCGCTCGGCCACCTACAGCCAGTTCACCAACCCCAAGGCCCTGGAAGAGATAGGCGCCTTCTTCAAGGCCGACCGGGACCTCTTCGGCAGCCTGACCCGCCGCTCCGGAGTGCCCGGCGAGGTGGCCGCGGCCATCATGTGGGTCGAAACCGGCTACGGCCGCAATTTCGGACGCCAAAAGGCCGCCTCCATGCTGGCCTCCATGGCCGCCGCCGCCTCGGACTTCTCCGTAGTGGCCCCGGAGGTGGCCGAACTGGGCAAAGACCGCGAGACCCTGGCCTTTCTGCGCCGGATAGCGGCCGAGCGGGGCGACTGGGCCCTGGGCGAACTGGAAGCCCTCCTGCGCTACGCCTTTGCCAACGGCCTCGACCCGGCCGCCTTCCCCGGCTCCCTCTACGGCGCTATGGGCTGGGGCCAGTTCATGCCCTCCAACATCCTCAAATACGGCGTGGACGGCGACGGCGACGGCCGGGTGGATATCTTCAACAAGGCCGACGCCGTTTTCAGCATCGGCAGTTTCCTTAAGGCCCACGGCTGGAGCGGGCCCGGGATGAGCGAGGACGCGCGCCGGGCGGTGATTTTGAAATACAACCGCAGCGGCGTTTACGCCAACACCGTGCTCTATGTGGCCGACCACCTGGCCGGGCGCCGCCCTTGACTTGAAAGGAGACAACCTTGACTCTCCCTCCGGTCTTCGACTTTCACACCCACACCCTCCTGTCGGACGGCGAACTGGTGCCGGCCGAACTGTCCCGCCGGGTCAAGGTCCTCGGCTATGAAGTGCTGGGCCTGGCCGACCACGCCGACCACGGCTGCCTGGCCGATATCCTGGCGGCCGCCAGGGGTTCGGCCCTGGCCCTGGCCGGCCATATGGACGGCCTGACCATCCTCCCCGGAGTGGAGATCACCCATGTGCCTCCGGCTCTCATCGCGGACCTGGTCCGAAAAGCCCGGGACCTGGGGGCCAGCCACGTGGTGGTCCACGGCGAATCGCCGGTGGAGCCGGTGGCTCCCGGCACCAACCTGGCGGCCATCGAAGCCGGGGCGGATCTCCTGGCCCATCCGGGCCACCTGAGCGAAAAGGAGGCCGCCCTGGCCGCGGAAAAGGGCGTTTTCCTGGAACTCAGTTTCCGGGGCGGGCACGGCCTGACCAACGGCCGGGTGGCCCGGCTGGCCCGGAAACACGGGGCCGGTCTCCTGGTCAGTTCCGACGGCCACGATATAGGCGAATTTCTGACCCCGGAACGGCAGTGGTCGACCGCCCTGGGGGCCGGCCTCAGCGAAGAGGAATTCACGGACCTCCTCGCCGGGGCCGCCCGCCTGGCCGAGGTCGCCCGCCGACGCCTTCAAATCTGAAATGCCGGCCCGGCGGCTGAAACGGAAACACCTGATCAAGGCGGCGATCATGGCCGTCTGGCTGGGCCTCCTGGGCTGGTGGCAGATAGAGAGCCGTACCTGGCCCCAGCCGGAAAAAATCGAAGCCGCCTTCGTTCCAGACCATTACGACCTCTTCACCTTGAGCTACCAGGGCCAAAAGGTCGGCTGGGCCTTCAAAAGCCTGAAACGTTTCCCCGGCGGCGACTACCAGGCGGCCCAGGGTCTGCGCCTTCAGGTGGCCCTCCCGGGCCGGACCCTGGAGATCCAGACGGATGTCTCGGCCAATCTCAGCCCGGTGCTGGATCTGGTAAATTTCAACCAGGCCGTGACCTCGGCCCCGGTGACGGTGACCCAGCAGGGCCGAGTGGAGAACGGCCGCCTGATCATCCGGGTGTCTTTGGGTGAATTCGAGGAACTGGCCAAAGCCCTCCTGGACGAACACCGCGACTGGCTGGGAGCCTACGCCGACCTCCTGGATTTCAGCCGGCCGGCCGATCTGCCGGCCCCGGAGGGTCCCGGTCTGGCCTCCCTGGCCGGGCCCTACCTTGGCTATCTGGGCCTGACCAAGGGCGCCCTTTACCGCCTGGCCGCGCTGGATCCCCTCACCCGGAGCCTCAGGCCCCTGGAGGCCCGGGTGGAGGCCGAGGTCCGGCAGTATGACCCGGAGATCGCCGGCGAAGCCGCGGCCTTCCTGGTGCGGACCGGCCCCCCCGAGGCCGGAGCCGGGCTTTGGCTGGACCGCTTCGGCCGGACCCTCAGGGAAGAGGCCTTCGGCTTCACCCTGCTGTTGGCGGACAACCAGGAGGAAGCCCGGCGGGACATAACCCCCTTCGGCCCGCCACCGGCCCTCATGGCCATGCTGGAGAGCGGGGCCTGGGCCGACCTCCTGGACAGACTGGAAACGGAGCGGACCGACCGCTTGAAGCCATGATCGAAATACAAAACCTGACCAAAATATACAACACCCACATCGCGGTCAAGGACCTCAACCTCAAGGTCGAGGCCGGGGAGATTTTCGGCTTCCTCGGGCCCAACGGCGCGGGCAAGACCACCACCATCCGCATGGTGGCCGGGGCCCTGGCCCCAACCTCCGGCCGTATCATCCTGGGCGGCCTGGACCTGGCCCGCGAGCCCCGGGCGGCCAAAAACCTGGTGGGCTACATCCCCGACCGCCCCTTTCTCTATGAAAAACTGTCCGGCTGGGAATTTTTCGAGTTCCTGGGCGACCTCTACGAGGTGGGCCGGGCCGAACTGGATTTCCGGGGAACCAGGCTCCTGGAACTGTTCGAGCTCCTGGACTGGCGCGACGACCT
>JAITBV010000043.1 GCA_031283395.1 Candidatus Adiutrix sp. | reverse complement strand
GGCCGCTTCCCTGGCCCCCGGCCCGGCCGAGGAGGGCTGGCTGGGGGTCAACCGGCTCCTGGTGGAACTGTGGATGGCCGGTTACCCCTTGAAGATGTCGGTCCTCTACCCCCAGGCCGCCGGGGTCCAGCCGACCCTGCCCATTAACATAGTCCTGGCCCCCTTGTCCGAACCCTGGCCCGAGCCGGGCGAACTGGCCTTGGCCCGGAACGGGGCCGGACCGCCGGAGGCGGCCCCCGACCGCCGCCCTTCGGCCGCCCCTTCTCCGACCGCTCCGATCGACCGGGCCCGCTGCCTGGCCTTCGCCATCGGCCGGGCCGCCGAAGCCTTCGGCCCCGGTTTCGAGGAAGTGGACCGGCTGCCTTCCCGGGTGCGCCTGCCCGACGAGCCCCTGATGTTCGTGGACCGGGTGCTGGCCCTGGAAGGCCGGCCCCTCTCCCTGGGCCCGGGCCGCATCGTCACCGAACACGAGGTCGGCCCTGATGCCTGGTATCTTGACCAGGGACATATGCCGGCGGGCCTGGCCATTGAAGCCGGCCAGGCCGACCTGATGCTCTCGGGCTGGCTGGGGGTGGACCTGGCCACCCGGGGCCTGGCCTTCTACCGCCTCCTGGACGCCGAGGTCACCTTCCACCGGGAACTGCCCCGGCCGGGAGAGACGGCCCGTTACGACATCCGCCTGGTCCGCTTTTTCAAATACGGCCAGACCCACCTCTTCCGCTTTGAATATGACGGCCTGGCCGGGGATCGTCCCCTGATGACCATGCGCGGCGGCTGCGCCGGTTTCTTCACCCCGGCGGAACTGGCCGGCGGCCGGGGCCGGCCGGGAGGCGGATTGACCGAGGAACTCCCGCCGCCCTTCGTGGACCCCGCCGCCGTGGGCCACTTTCCCGGTAAACTCCCGGGCAGCCTTTCGGCCCCGGCCCTGGCTGCCCTCCGGGCCGGCGATCTGGCCGGCGCCTTCGGGCCCGGATTCTCCCCGAACCTCAGCCAGGCCCCGACCCTGCCCGGCGGCCGCCTGGCCCTCCTGGACCGGGTGACCCGGCTGGAGCCGGGCGGCGGCCGCGGCCGGGCCGGTTTCATCCGCGCCGAGATCGATATCGACCCCCGGGCCTGGTTTTTGACCTCCCATTTTCCGGGTGACGAAGTCATGCCCGGGACCCTGATGTATGAAAGCTGCCTTCAGACCCTCCGGGTCTTCCTTATGGCCTCGGGCTGGGTGGACGAACCGGGGACTGCGGACTGGCAGCCCGTCCCCGGGGTCGCGGCCGCCTTGAAATGCCGGGGCCAGGTGACGGCCAGGGTCAAACGGGCGGCCTACGAAGTCCACGTAAGGCGCCTGGAATTCAAAGCCCCCGAGGGCGGAGGCGAGCCCGAGCCGGTGGCCCTGGCCGAGGCGGTCATGCTGGCCGACGACCGCCCCATAGTGGAAGTGCGCAATCTCAATCTGCGCCTACGGGGCTCTTCCGCGGCCCGGCTCCGTCGGGTCTGGGGCCGTCCCGGGTCTCCCCGGCCCCCGGCCGAGGACGACCCCCGCACTTACAACAAGGCCCGCATCCTGGCCCTGGCCGAGGGCCGGCCCAGCGAGGCCCTGGGTCCGGCCTTCGCCCGCTTCGATGACGGGGCCTTTCTGGCCCGCCTGCCCCGGCCCCCTTATGACTTTCTCGACCAGGCCGCCATGATCAAGGGCCGGCGCTACGAAGTCGAACCAGGCACCGAAGTCCTGGCCCGTTACGTGGTGGAGGCCGATGGCTGGCTTTTCAGCGAGGCCGGGGGCGTCCGGCCGGTCCTGCCCTACGCCGTCTTAAACGAGATAGCCCTTCAGCCCTGTGGCTTTCTGGCCTCTTACATGGGGTCGGCCCTGCCCTTCGATTCTCCCATGCATTTCCGCAACCTCGGCGGCCGGGCCACGGTCCTGGCCGAGGTGGCCGGAGGCGAAGCGGTGGATACCCGGGCCAGGTTTGTCCGCGACAGCCGCCTCGGCGAGATGATCATCCAGCACTACGAATTCGAATGCGCCGTAGGCAGCCGGCCGGTCTATCAGGGGGTGACCCACTTCGGCTTTTTCAGCCCCGAGGCCCTGGCCCGCCAAGCCGGCCTGGCCGGCGTATCTTCGGCCGGCTGGCCGGCCCGCCCGGAAGCCGATGCCCTGCGCTCCTACCCCCAGGGCCCGGTCTTCCCCACCGGGAAATGGCGTCTCGTGGAAAAAATAGCCCTCGACCCCCGTGGCGGTCCGGAGGGCCTGGGGTCGGCCTTTGCCGTCACCCGGGTCGATCCCCAGGCCTGGTTTTTCCGGGCCCATTTCTACCAGGATCCGGTCTGCCCGGGCTCCCTGGGCCTGGAGAGCCTGCTGCAGGCGGGCAAGGCCCTGGCTGTCCACATTTTCGGCGCCTCGGAGGGCAAGGCCTGGGGCTGGGCGGCCCCGGCCCTCCACCAGACCCACGAGTGGCTCTACCGGGGCCAGGTGACGCCGGCCAAAAAAGAGATGGCCGTCAAACTGGTCGTCCGGGCGGCCGACCCGGCCCGTCGTCTTTTGACCGTGGACGGCCTGCTTCTGACCGATGACCTGCCGATATACAAGATGGAAGGATTCACCATAGGCCTGGACCCGGGGCCTGTCCGCCGGCGCGTCGTGGCCCCTCCTAAACCGGCCCGGTCCCGGGCCCGGTCCGTCGGCGCCATCACCAGCGAGATGATCCTGGATTGGCGTAAAGCCAATAATCTCAGCCAGGGCCAATTGGCCAGGCTTATGGGGGTGACCCCCATTTATATAAGCCTCATGGAAAGGGGCAAGCGCAACGTAAGCCCCCCCATGGCTGAAAAGTTCATGGCCGTTTTTCAATCCGCATCCGCGGAGACCGCGGCGGATCAAGACGCTCCTCCCTCCCGCCAGGGCGGCCTTTCCAGCCGGCGGGAGGGACACGCTTTAGGCCTGCTCAGGCCGGAGGATCTGCGGGCCCGGCGGCAGGCCCGGGGCCTGAGCCAGAGAAAGCTGGCCGAGGAGGTGGGCGTGACCGCTACCCTCATCGGCCTCATTGAACTCGGTAAACGCGGCTTGAGCCAGGAACTGGCTCAAAAAATTCTGGCCGCCCTCCAGCAATGACGTGAGTCAAGTCCGGTTCAGGCGCCCCCGGCGATGGGAAATGACCCCCTTCCGGGCGGTCTTAGTTTATGGCCTGGCCTTCATTTTGGCGGGCTGGCACCAGTCCGGCCGGGTGGCAGAATGGTTTGAGAACCAGGCCCTGGAGCGGGATGACCGCCTGGGCGAAACCGCCCTGGTCCTGGCCGGGATCTTGAAGGAAAAGGTCTTCCCTTATGGCCCGTCCCAGCTCAACCATTGGGAAGACAAGCTGCTGTACGGCCTGACCCCGGAAGTGGAAATAGGGGCGATCCGGCCGCGGGCGGAGAGGCCGGACCCTGGCGGAGAAGAAGCCCCGGAAGCGGACCGGCCTTCCGGGTTCGAGATCCCGCCGGCCGTCGGCCCAGCCTGGCCGGACCCGGAAGCCGACCCGGCCGCCTGGCTCACCCAGGTCAACCCCGATGAGCATTTCCCCGGTTCCGCCCCGGAAAGCCCCGCCGTGGCCCCCGGGCCGGCCCCGGCTCCCCCGCCCCCGCGTTTCGGCAAAGTTCTGCTGTTGGGTGATTCCATGATGCTGGAGGGCCTGGGGCCCCAGCTTCAGAAGGAACTGAGGCGGCGGCATGAAAACCTCACGGTCGAGCGCGACGGCCGCTACGGCACGGGCCTGACCCGCCTGGACTACTTCGACTGGCTGGATTTTTTCGAGCGGATGCTGGTCAAATACAGTCCCGACCTGGTCATCCTCACCATCGGGGCCAACGACCCCCAGGATATTCTCGACCCGGAAGGGCCTCCGGGCCGGCGGCGCATCCTGATAGGTACGGCCGAATGGAACGAACTCTACGCCGGCCGTGTGGCCGGGCTCCTGAAACTGGCCGAGGACCGGGGCGTCCGGGTATTCTGGGTGGGGCTGCCCATCATGGGCCGCGAGCCCTACGGCAGCCGGGTGGCCGACATCAACGCCGTGGCCGCCGCCGCCTGCCTCGGAGCCCCCAACTGCCGTTTCTGGGATTCCTGGCTCTCAGTGGCCGACTCCAAAGGCCGCTTCACCTCCTACGCCCTGGATGGGAACGGGCGGCGCCTCAGGCTCAGGGGCCGGGATTTCATCCATCTGACTGAAGAAGGCGGCCGGATCATGGCTCATAAGTTTTTGACCGAAACCGTGGATTGGGCCGACTATCGGACCGGAGAAGAACCGGCGGCTCCGTCGGCGGAGCCGGCCGCCGCGGCCTATCAGCCTGACACTATTGAACCTGAGCAGCCCGGAACGGAACCGCGCGCCACCCCCCTGACCCGAATGGGGGTCCCGCCTCTGCCGCCCCAGCGCCCCAGGCCGGTCTCTCCCTTCGCCAGCCCGGTCTGGCCGCCGGAAGACCAATATGAACCGAACGAGCCGGAAGACGACGAATTCGTCGACCCCCTGCCCGTGGGGTCAAAACTCCCTGTCGCCCCTTCGGCCGGCGACGGCTCGGCTGACGAAGGCGAGGCGATCTGGTCAGAAGGTCTCTTTTACTCCCCGGCCCTGGGGCGCGAAACGGCCTTCCGCCTGGTCGAGCCCCGGCCCGGGCCAAACAGGCCCGAGCCCTTCCCGGCCATCCTGCTCCTCCACGGCGCCTGGGACAGCGCCGCGGTCTGGGAGCGGGAACTGGGCCGGGAGACCCTTCTGGCCTTGGCCGACCGCCTGGGGGTCATCCTTCTCCTCCCAGAGGGCGGCCCCTTCGGCTGGTATCTCGACGGCCCGGAAACGGCGGTGGAAACTTTTATCCTGGATGACTTTCTGCCCGAGATGCTGAAAAAAACCGCCGCCGACCAGAATCGGCTGGGGGCGGCGGGCCTGTCCATGGGCGGACACGGAGCCCTGACCCTGGCCCTTAAGCGGCCCGACCTTTTCCAGGCCGCGGCCGCCTTAAGCGCGGTGACCGACCTGGCCGTCCATGCCGGCGCGCATAAACTCGATCCCGAGCTGGCCATTGACCGGGTCCTGGGGCCGGCCGGCCCGGAAGGCCGGAACTGGCGCTCCTTCGGGGCAGCTGGCCTGTGGGAAGCCAGGCCCGAAGCCTGGCAAGGCCGGCCTCTGTTCTTGGGCGTGGGCTCGGCCGACGGGCTGACCCTGGCTGAAAACCGGGCCTTCACCCGGCAACTGGGCCGCCTGGGCATTGACCATGTCTATCAGGAAAAACCCGGCGGCCACGACTGGGCCTACTGGTCGGCCGAGTTGCCGGGACTTTTGGAATTCCTGGCCCGAGTCCTGATATGAAAATCTTACTGACCGGAGCCCAGGGTTTTTTAGGGCGCCGGGTCCTGGAGATGCTGCGGGAGCGGGGGCACGAGGTCCGGGTCCTGGTCCGGCGGCCGGCCCCGGAACTGTCCGGCCTGGCCGAGATCCGGGAAGCCGACCTGTCCGCCGGGCCGGAGGTCCTGGCCCGGGCCGCGGCCGGTTGCGGGGGGGTCATCCACTGCGCGGCCCGGAGCGGGGTCTGGGGAAAACTCCCGGACTTCATCCAGGCCAATTTCCTGACCACCCTGAACCTTTTGACCGCGGTTCGTGTAAGCGGCCTGGGGTGGTTCGTCCACACCAGTTCTCCCAGCGTGGTCCACACCGGCCGGCCCCTGGATGGGGTGGACGAGAGCGCGCCCTATCTTTCGGCCGGCCCGGGCTACCCCTATTCCAAGATGCTGGCCGAACGCCTGGTCCTGGGCTCCGGCCTTCCCGCCGTGGCCCTCCGGCCCCACCTTATCTGGGGACCGGGCGACCCCCATTTTCTCCCCCGCCTGGTGGCCCGGGCCAGGTCCGGCCGGCTCTTTCTGCTTGAATCAAAGGCTCTCCTGGACGCCACCTATATCGACAACGCCGCCTGGGCCCATGTTCTGGCCGCGGAAAAACTGGCCTCAGGCGCCCCCATAAGCGGCCGGGCCTATTTCATAGCCCAAGGGGAACCCCTGACCGCCGCGGGCATGATAGAAAAACTCCTGGCCGCTGTCTCACCTCCCGGAGGGCCGCTGCTTAAGGCGGCCGGTACGCTTCCGGCCGGGCTGGGCCTGGCCGCGGCCGCGGGCCTGGAAAAAATATGGAGCCTTTTTGGCCTGCCGGGCGAACCGCCCCTGACCCGCTTCGTGGCCGAAGAACTGACCCTGCCCCACTGGTTCGACCTCAGCCGGGCCCGGCAAGACCTTGGCTATCAACCTCTGGTCTCCCTGGCCGAAGGCCTCCGGATCCTGGCCCGGGACCAGGGGCCGCCGGCTGAGGGCCCGGGGAGAAACCCTGGTTGACCTTGGGAAAAACCAATGCTATAGTTGTTTCAGCCCCACTTATATTGATTTCTTAATGATGAAACTGTCTTCCGGTCACGGTTTTTGGAAAGGGTTGGACTTATGAGTTTACGCGCCAAACTGTATACGGGATTTTTGATCATGGTGGTCCTGGCCATGATCATGGGCGGGATAGCGGTCCGGGTGTTTTACCAGACCGAGGCCAGGCTGGTCGAGTCCGGCCTGGGGATATCGGTGATAAGCGACGAGTTGGCTCCGGTCAACAATCTTTCCGCCCAGTTGTCCTCCGATACCATAGCGGCCGGTTTCTTTCTTTACGGCTATTCCTTCAACCAGGACGAAGCCGATTTTGCCCAGGGCACCGACTTTCTGGCCAGGATGCGCGATTCGGAAAATGAAATAGACAAGATCCTGGCCAAAATTCCGGCCGACCACCTGCCCACCACCCGCCAAAAGCTGCCGGCTCTTAGGGCGAACACCGCCAAGTTCGAGGAAATAGCCAACCAGCTCAAGGCCGCCAACCAGGAATACCTGGCGATCCGGACGGCCGCGGCCGCCACCGGCGACGAACTGGTCAACACGACCAAGGAACTCGTGGATGCCACGCATAAGATCGTGCTCAGAACCGTGGATTCGATGTATGCCGAAAGGCTGGAGGCCTTCCAGAACGACCTGTCCAGCCGCATCGAGCGCCTGGTGGTCTTAAGCGAGCTTGAGCTGTCCATATCCGCGGCCCGGCTGGCCTATGTGAGGGCCTTGAGTTTTACGGGTGATGCGGCGGACAGACTCTTCGATTCCGCCGCCGCCGAACTGGCCTCCGCTGAAAACAGCCTGAAAAACTACAACACCCCGCAAAAAGTCACCCGGGAGGATGACCGGGAAAAATTCGCCTCCCTTTATGCGCCCATTAGCAAGTTCCAGGACGGCATAAACGCCACCAGGGAAGTCTTCAAACGGGTGTCCCGGTTGACCGATCAGATGCTGGAAGCCTACCGCGACATTGACGGGGACACCGGCGCCGTTTCCGCGGCCGCGGCCAGGTCCATGGATGACGCGGCGTCGGCCCTCCGGGAAAACAGCGCCAACATAATCCGAATGGCCAATTATTCGCTGTGGGTGATGGCCGGCGCCGTGGCCGTGGTGGTGCTGGCCGGCCTGGTTCTCGCGGTTTTCATAACCCGCGGCATAACCATCCCCGTCAACCGCATCATTGACGCCCTTTCGGAAAGCGCCCGGGAAGTGGACGAGGCCTCCGCCCAGCTCACCGGGTCTTCCAACACTTTGGCCGAAGGGGCCACGAAAAACGCGGCCAGCCTGGAGGAGACCAGCGCGGCCTTGGAGGAGCTCAGCTCCATGACCGGGCGCAATGCCGACAACGCCATTGAGGCCAGCTCCCTGATGAACCAGGCCAACGCGGCCGTGGACAAGGCCGAGAATTCCATGGACCTGGTCATCAAGGCCATGGGAGAGATATCGGTTTCCGGCAACGAGATAGGCAAGATAATCAAGACCATAGACGAGATAGCCTTCCAGACCAATCTTCTGGCCCTGAACGCGGCGGTGGAGGCGGCCCGGGCCGGGGAGGCCGGGGCCGGTTTCGCGGTGGTGGCCGACGAGGTGCGCAACCTGGCCATCCGCTCGGCCGATGCGGCCAAGAACACGGCCGACCTGATCGCGTCCACCATTGCCAATATCAGTTCCGGCTCGGAGATGGTCAACGACACTGCTGAAAATTTCAAGATAGTCGGGGCCCAGGTTTCCAAGGTTTCCGAACTGGTTTCGGAAGTGGCCGAAGCCTCCAAGGAGCAGAACCAGGGCATAAGTCAGATAACCATTGCCATGAACGAGATGGACAAGGTGACCCAGTCCAACGCCGCTTCGGCCGAGGAATCGGCCAGCGCGGCCGGGCAGTTGTCCCTCCAGGCCGGAGCCCTTCTGAACGTGGTCAATGAAATGGACGTCCTGGCCCACGGCGCCGGGAGCCTTTCGCCCAGGCGTTCGCCGCGCCCCCTGGCCGCGCCGCCGACCCCGGCCGTGAGCAAGGCCCTGCCCATGACCGCCGATGATGGATTCGACTTCTGAGGCTTAAGTCCGTCATCTGTCGGGCTATGAGGGTTCGCTTCCGTTGCGTCACCGCGTGTTGATTTATAAAATTAAAGCGGCCACGGCGCGGCGCCTGGTTATCGCGGGGGTTTTGACCGTCTGTCTTTGGGCGGCCGCTTCAGCCTGGGCCCAGGTGGAACCCACCATCGCCTATAATTATTATCCGGTCACGCCCGAGGTTGGCCGCTCCCTCCACAGCCAGCTTCTTTCAGATACGCCACTCCGGCATGAGGGGCACAAGGCCTACGGCCTGGCCAAAACACCCATCAAAACCAATTACCGTATAAGCTCCACCACCATCGGCCTGTGCAAGATCAGGGACCTAACGGTCACCTGCCACTGCGACATCTCCCTGCCTGAGCTTCAAAGCGACGACCCTGGCCTGAAAAGCGATTTCAATGCCTTCCTGGCCTTCCTGAAAGAGCACGAGTTGACCCATTGCCGCATCTCGGCCGTTTACGCCAGCCGGCTGAAAAAAGACATCCTGGCCTTAGGCGAGATGCCCTGCGACACCGTTAAAAGCAAGGTGAACGATATTATTAATAGGATAAACCCGGAATTGGATCGCGAACAGAAACGCTTCGATCAAAACACCCATCTGGGCGGCTATCAAGCCCGAAACATCCAGATAATGCTGGACCGGCCCAAGAGTTCCAATCTCCTGGACGATGAGGGGGGCCTGGCGAACCTGCCGGAGCCGGCTCCGGACACCTTCTGGAGCGGCCCGGCCGGCGGCGATCCGGAGACCGGAACCATTTATAAAGACAAGGATGGAATCTGGCGTAATTATTAGGGCTCGCGAATATCCCTCTGTTCCGTGCGCTAGAGCATTTTACGGTTTATTTGTCGCCAACACATCTCGTAACCACTTATTTTATAAAGACATTGCCTTGAGAGTATGTACGACTTAGTTCACAAAGTGCTCTAGAGCATTTTACGGTTTATTTGTCACCAGAACAGCCCGTAAGCTCTTATTTTATAAGGATATTACCTTGAGAGTATGTGCGCCTTAGTTCACAAAGTGCTCTAGTACCATGTAACGATTAAAATTGAAAAATTTTTGGTATTAATATATAGTGGTGCCACCAACGAATACCTGGGAGGCGCCATGACAACGAAATATTCAGTGATGCTAAGCTCTGATG
>JAITBV010000011.1 GCA_031283395.1 Candidatus Adiutrix sp. | reverse complement strand
AGGACAGTGTTGTCGGTCGTGATGTCGTGGGGCCTGACCACGCCCTGGACGGTTATATACTGGCGTTCGTTGTTGACGAGTATCTCCTGGGAGCCGCGCAGGACCAGGTTGCCGTTGGGCAGCACCTGGATGATGCGGGCCGAGATGCGGGCGGTCATGTTTTCTGTGCGGTTGGTGTTGCCGGAGCCGTTGAAGGAGGAACCGAAGTTGGCGTCGACTCCGATGTTGGGCTGGTAGTTCAGGGCGTTGAAAACGCCGCCCGCCAGGGGGATGTTGTTGGGGTTTTCATAGCCCATCAGGGCGTTGGTGTTGGCCTGGACGGAATTCTGGCGGCCGAGGCTGGTATTGGAGTTTTTGGAGGCCCGGGAATTTTCCACGATGTTGATGGTGACTATGTCGCCCACCCGGCGGGCCTTGGCATCGGCGAAGAGGTTGATGGAATCCTCTGAAAAAAGGGAGCCTTCGGTGCGCACGGCCGGTTCGGGAAAGGTTTCCACCGGCGGGTTCATCAGGGCCGCCTCCTGGTTGGCCACGGAAATGGGCTGCTGGATGCGCTCGGCGCAGCCGGTCAGGGCGGCCAGGCAGGTCAGGGTGGTCAGGAAGGCCGAAAGGTTTTTTTTCATGTTTGCCTCGTTCTGATACATGCCGGAATAATGGCGGGCAAGTCCGCGCTGCCTTTTTGGAAGCAACCTTTGTGCCAGATATCGATTGATATTAAAAAGATATGTTTTTTCAAATAGTTGTAAACAGAGCCGGAGCGGCCGGACCGCAGCTATTGACTATCGGGAATCGGGGCTTATATTTATACAGTTGATACTGGCCGATGAGGTGAATATGCCTGACGCCACCATCTGGGAGGGCCGCCGCGCCCTGACCGACGACCCCGCCACCAGCCCGGAGACTTTCCGGCGGGCCGGCCGGGAACTTTTGGAACTGGACCAGTTGGCCGAGGCCCTGGAGCTTCTGGGCCGGGCCGGCGACGAGGAGGGCTTAAGGCTTATCCTGGAGCGGGCGGTGGCCGAGGGCCATTTTTTTCTCTACCAGGCCGCCGCGGCCAGGTTGGGGGATGTTTGGCGGCCTGACCTGGAAAGGCTGGCGGCCGCGGCGGAAAAAAACGGGCAGCTCATCTACGCGGCCCAGGCCCGGGCTCGTCTGGCCGGGTCCGACTAAGATGGAAGCCCGGAGCGTATCTGAGGCATGAGCGGTAAAACCTGTTATTACGAGGTGCTGGGCGTCGAACGCCAGGCCGATGCGGCGGCTTTGAAAAAGGCCTATCGGGTCCTGGCCCTGAAATATCACCCCGACCGCAACCCCGGCGATGTCGAGGCTGAAACCAGGTTCAAGGAGGCGGCCGAGGCCTACGAGGTTTTGAACGATCCCGATAAGCGCCGGCTTTATGATCAATACGGCCATGAAGGTTTGAACCGGGCCGGCTTCGGGGGGGGCTTTCAGGATTTCGGCGATATTTTTTCCGCCTTCGGCAGCATTTTTCAGGATTTCTTCAGCGCCGGACAGGGATCGTCCAACCGCCCCCGCCGGGGCCGGGACATGGTTTACGAGGCGGTCATTGAATTCACCGAGGCCTTCACCGGCACTTCCCTGGAAATCAAGATACCCCGCGAGGAAAGCTGTCCGGCCTGCGAGGGCAGCGGTTCCCGGAGCCGGAGCCGCGAGACCTGCCGGCAATGCGGAGGCAGCGGCCAGGTTTACCAGGGCCGGGGCTTTATCCGCATGGCCACCACCTGTCCCCTCTGCCGGGGAGCCGGGACCTATGCCGTCGACCCCTGCGACGATTGCCAGGGCCAGGGCCGGGTCAAGCGCACCCGGGCCCTTTCCGTGAAGATCCCGGCCGGGGTGGATACCGGCAACCGGCTGCGCCTGTCCGGGGAGGGCGAGGCCGGCTGGAACGGGGGGCCGCCGGGCGACCTGTATGTGGAAATAATCGTCCGCCACCATGAATATTTCAGCCGGGAGCACAACCATGTGCTTTTGGAAAGAAAGATAGACATGGTGACCGCGGCCCTGGGCGCGGAAATAAAAGTGCCCACCGTGACGGGCGAGAACCGGGCCCTGGTCATTCCGGCCGGGATCCAGAACGGCAAACTCCTGCGCCTGCCCGGCCTGGGGTTCAAAAATACCGGCGGGGGGGCTCCGGGGGACCTCATCGTCTCTTTCATGGTGGAGACCCCGGTGGACCTCTCCGAGCGGCAGGAGGAACTCTTAAGGGAATTCGCGGCCCTGGAGGCGGAGAAGAACGGCGAATCGACCCTGACCCGCCTGGCCAAAAAAGCCAGGCGCAGGCTGAAGGACGCCCTGGCCTGAGAGATTCGGGCTTTGCTTTGGAATAATGGGCCGGACCGCCGAGGACACAAACAGCGATTATTCTGATCCAGACAACTGGCTTGTCCTGCCGGAGCGGAGCCGGCATGACGCGGACGTCATATATTTCCACCCCACCACTTATGAGCCGAAATCCTCCGAGGCCCCGCTTATCAGCGAACTCGGCGACGAGGGCATGAGGGCCGGCGCGCGGCAAATATTCCGCACCCAGGCGACAGCGTTTGAAACCTGTGCGGACATATTCGCCCCTTTTTACCGGCAGGTGAATTTCACGGCGCTTGAAGGCGCTTTTCAGGAACTGCTGGAGATGGAGCGCGGCGCGGCGCGCGCGAGCGTATTTTTGGCCCTGGACTATTATTTTGAACACCATAACAAAGGCCGGCCGTTTTTTCTGGCCGGGCACAGCCAAGGCAGCTCCATGCTTGCCTGCGTCCTTGACGAGTATATGAAAGACCGCCCTGAACCTTATGGGAATATGATTGCGGCCTATATGCTTGGAAAAGCGCCCGTCAGGGGCTGGTTGGCCGCAAATCCTCATATCAAGGCGGCGCGGGGCGCGGATGATACCGGTGTGGTCATCTCATGGAACACCGAAGGGCCGGGCAATGCAGGTAAATACAGTTTGGTCGTCCCTGAAGGCTCGGTCTGCATCAACCCGCTGAACTGGCACACGGATGAAACCTACGCCGGGATGGAGGAAAATTTGGGCAGCCTTGTACCGGATGGAGACGGCGGTTATAAGGTCGTGGAGGGTGTTGCCGACGCGCGCGTGGATATTGGGAGAGGCTCGGTCATCTGCGAGAGCGTGGACCCGGCCGTATATGCCATGCCAGGTAAATACGCGGCTTTCTTCGGCCCTGAAAGCTACCACGGCTGGGATTATGAGTTTTATTACATGAACATACGGGAGAACGCGGCGTTGCGTCTGGATATTTTTTTGACTAAATGAAATGCCGGGTCTTGAGGCCGGCCAGGCCGTGGAGCAGGCGGTTGTATTTGGTCAGGCGGCAGGGGGGGCAGTTGGTCCGGCAAAATTCGGCCGAGGCCGCCAGCTCGGACTGCCGCCGCCTTTCCTCTCCTGACCATATCTCCGTGAAGCCGGCCCGGGTCAGATCGCCCAGGGGCCTGGTCTCGGGGGTGATGTTCAGGCGGCCGCAGAGCCAGACCAGGCCGTCGGACCCTATGACCGAGGACAGGCTGTGGGCCAGGCAGGGCAGGTTTCCGTTGCCCGAGGCGGCGTTGTCGGACAGGGCCGCCAGGTTGACGAAGGCGGATTCTTCCAAAAAGCCGAGGTCGCGGCGGCTGACCAGGCCCGGATGGTCCACCACCGGGCGGATGTGAAGATAGTCCAGGCCCAGGTCCCGGAGGGTCTCGGCCAGGCGGCCCAGGGCTTCGGGCTGGTCGTTCCGGTTGGTCAGCACATAGCCGGCGCCCAAGGTCAGGCCCGGCCGCAGGGCGGCCAGGCGGGCCAGGTTGTTCAGCACTTCCGTCCAGCCGTCCGTGCCTTTCAAGGCCCGGAAGGTTTCCGGTCCGGCCGCGTCTAGGCTCACCCGTATCCATTCGAAATCCCGGTAGTCGTCCAGGTTCAGCCCCGGGCGGAACAGTCCCAGCCCGTTGGTGATGAGCCCCACGGCCAGGCCCCGGGACCGGGCGGCCCGGGCCGCGGCCGGGAAGAGGGGCGACAGGGTCGGTTCCCCGCCGCCCTCTATGGTCACGCCCAAGGTCCCGCCCCGGGCCAGGTCTTCAAACAGCCGGTCCAAAAGGGCGAGGTCCAGGCGGTCCGGCGACCGGTGACGCAGGGCCCGGTCGGAACACCAGATACAGTCCTGATGGCACTGGCTGGTGAGGGAAAGCTCAACTGAAACGGGAAAGCCGGGGTCCGGGCCGGGGGCTTGAAGGGCGGCCAGTTTGGCCGGAAAGAGCAGGAGCTTGGCCAGGCTCACTTCGGCCACTTCGCCCCTTTCGGCCGGGCCGGCCGGATCGTGGTCCATCTTGGCGGTCAGGCCCGGTCGGCCAGGTGGCGCAGGAGGGTGCGCACGGCGAAACCGCTGGCCCCCACGGGAAAACCGGGGCGGGCCTTGCCCGTGCGGGCCGGGCCGGCGATGTCCAGGTGGGCCCAGGGGCGGCCCGGCGGGACGAATTTTCTGAGGAAGAGGGCGGCGTTGACGGCCCCGCCCTGGGCCGCGACCGGAGCGTTGACCAGGTCGGCCACCTGGCTGTCCAGGAATTCTTCATATTCGTTCAACAGAGGCAGGGGCCAGAGGTTTTCGCCCGCGGCCGCGGCCGCGGCCAGGAGATCGGCCCGCAGTTGGTCGTCGTCGGTGAAGAGCCCGGCGCAGCCTCCGCCCAGGGCTATGGCGCAGGCTCCGGTCAGGGTGGCCACGTCAATGACCGCGGCCGGCTCCATCTCCCCGGCCAGGTTCAGGGCCTCGGCCAGCACCAGGCGGCCTTCGGCGTCGGTGTTGGTTATCTCCACGCTGAGGCCGGAGCGGCTGACATGGACGTCCCCCACCTTGTAGGCTCCTCCGCCGGGCATATTTTCAGCCAGGGGCAGGATGGCGGCCAGGTTAAGGGGCAGTTTCAGATCGGCCGCGGCCAGGATAACGGCCAGCACGGCGGCCGCGCCCGTCATATCCGTGTGCATGGCCGCCAGGCTGGCCGGAGGCTTCAGGGAAAGGCCCCCGGAGTCATAGGTCAGGCCCTTGCCGACCAGCACCACCGGGGGCGCGGTCTTGGACCGGGCCCCCTGGTAGGCCAGGGTGACCAGCCGGGGCGGCCGGCGGCTGCCTCCGCCCACGGCCAGGAGGAGATTGAACTTCCCCCGGGCCAGGCCCTTTTCATCCAGCACCCTGGTTTTCAAGCCCCGGGCCCGGGCCAGGCCCACCGCCCGGCGGGCGAAGCTGTCAGGGTAGAGCAGGTTCCCGGGTTCATCGCCCAAGGCCCGGGCCAGGCAGACCGCCTCGGCCGTCACCTCGGCCCGGCGGAGCAGGGCCGGCCCGTTTTTGATGTTCCGGCCCCATAGGCGGAGGAGGGCCAGGGCCGGCCGCTCTTTGGGCGAACTTTTGAGGCGGTCCGGCTGATAGAGGGCCAGGCGGCCGCCCAGGGCGGCCAGTTCCAGGGCATCGCCGGGGGAAGGCGACAAAAGTTCGGGCAGGATCAGATCCAGCCGCCGGCCGCCCAGGTTCAGGGCCATTTTTGCGGCCGCGGCCGCGGCTTCCACCAGGCGGGCCGGGGGCATCCCTTCCGGGCCCCCCCGGGGGGGCCGGCCCAAGCCCACCAGGAGCAGCCAGCCCTTCTCGGTCTTCAGGGGCAGCTCTTTGAGGAATCCGGGCTTGAACTGTCGGGGGATCAGGGGCTTGATTTGGCCGGCCACGGCGGCCAATTCGGGCCGTCCGTCCAGGTCATCCCGGCCTTCCTCCAGGAGAACGGCGGTCATGGGCCCCGGTTCGGTCAGGACCCCGGCCTTGAATTCAAGTTTCATCGCTTCACCTAGGCCTTAAATTTCCGCCCCTTTCCGGCTCCCATATCGTCACCCGGGGCGGCAAACTTTACAAGTATATACTCTCCCTCCATTCCGGTCAATAAAGCCGCCGCGGGCGCGGGCCTTCGCGCCGGCTTGTCGCCCGCCGGATATTGCTCCGGAGCGAAGCCCTGGTTTTTGTGCTATAATACACTTGATTGGGGTTCGCCCCATCCCATTCAAGGCGGTTTGGCGATGTTCCTTAAGCCCCCGTTCCTCACCGGGTCGGCCCTTCTTTCGGGTTTGGTTCTGCTTTTGGCCTTGGAGCCGGCCAGGCTCCAGGCCCAGGGCGATGTGGATTTTGATTCCATTTTTCAGACCCCGCCTCCGGCCGGCCACCTCTCGGGTACGCCGCCCCTGCCGCCCTCCGCCATCGACCCCTTTGCCCTGCCGCCCGCCGGCAGCATACCCCTCGGTTCGGCCTCGCCGCCCTTGACCAGCCCCTCGACTTCGGCGGCCGAACCCCTGGACGACCCCTTCGGTACGCCCGCCCCGGAAAGCCGCCAGGTGCGGCAACTCGGCCCGCCCCCGGCCCCGGCCGTGCCGACCGTTCAACCCCCGGCCGTGCCGGCCATAACGCCCGCCCAGGCCCCGGCGGCGCCGTCAACAGTGCCGCCGGCCGCCTCCACCGGGGCCCGGCAGACCCTGGACGAGGCCCAAAGAGCCAAGTATAGGGCCCTGTTCCCGGATATGCTGCCCCCGGCGGACCAGTCTGTTTCGGCTCTGACGGCCCCGGCTTTGGCAACGCCGCCCCCGGCGGTCCAGGCGGTGCCAGCTCAGCCGGCGCCTGTCCCAGCCGCCCCGGCCGCGCCTGTTCAGGCCGCGCCGGAACCGCCGGTGGAAGAGGGTCCGGCCATTGGCCGGGCCGGAGCCCTGTTGACCCAGGAATATCACGGCCAGGCCAAGATCCTGCCGCCCCTGGATTTGCCGCCGGCCCGGGAGGGAGCCGTAGCCCCCGTCGCCGCCCCCGCCCCCGCGCCGGCCTCCGCCCCGGCGCCCAAGCCTGAGAACAAGGTTGGGGCCAAGGCCCCGGCGCCCAAGGCCAAAGCCCCAAGCAAAGGGAGCCAGGGAGGGCGGGCTCCCGCTCCAGCCCAGCCTCCTCCCCTGGCCCGGGGCTCCCTGGCCCTGGTCAACGAGACCGGAGATCCCCAGGTGGGCGCTGTTTACCAGTCCGCCTTGAGCCGCCTGGGCTACACCATACTGTCCGGCCCGGGCGGTGGCTTCGGCCCCGGCCCGGCCGGCCAAACGGTCGTCTATTACCGGCCCGGGGCCCAGGCCCGGGCCCGGGCCGTGTCGCGGGATATACCGGGCCGTAAGACCATGGCCGAAGCGCCCCACGGGGCGGCCGCCGACATCGTGGTCGTGTTGCGCTGAAGGCCGCCGCCGTTCCGCCGGATCATTTCGTGGCCCCCCGATTTTCGGAAGTTTTCCGCGACCCCACCGGCCAAGTCACCCTTTTTCAAGCCGAAGACCGTTACCTGGCCTGGCTGACCGCCCGTTTCGGCGACCGTTTCAGGGACTACCGCCGCCGCTGGGCTGAAGCCTCGGCCCGGGGAGACCCCGGGGATTTCCCCCTGAGCCTGGACTTGGCCGTAAATTCCGGTTGCCAGTCGCATTGCCTAATGTGCCCTCTGCCCGGCCGCCCCGAAGGGCGGCGGGTCCGCCTCATGGACCCGGCCCTCTTTGAAAGGCTGATGGATCAGGCCGAAGAGCGGGGGCTGCCGGCCCTGACCCTGGGCCTGGGCAGCGAACCCCTCTTGCACCCCGAAGCGCCCCGCCTGGCGGCCCGGGCCGTCCGGGCCGGCGTTATGGATATACGCCTGGGCACCAACGGCCTGTTGTTGACCGCGGATATGGCCCGGGCCCTGGTGGAGAGCGGCCTGACCCGGCTGGAGGTCTCCGTGGACGCGGCCCGGCCGGAAACCTACCGCCGGGTGCGGGGGGGAGACCTCGGCGGCTTGGAAAGGGCCCTGGAAACCTTTTTGGACCAGCGCCGGCGGGCCGGTTCCGAAACCCCGCTTTTGCGCCTGAGCTTTCTCCGGCTGGCCGAAAACCGGACTGAAGAGGCCGAATTTCTGGACCGTTTCGGCCCCCTGGCCGATATGCTGTCCCTACAGGAACCCCTCTGGTTTCCTGGGACCGGGCTGCCCGAGCCGGGCCCGGAGAGCCGCCTTATGGCTGAAAACTGCGCCCAGCCCTGGCAGCGGCTGGGTGTGGACCAGGACGGCCGCCTTTGGCCCTGCTGCTCCTGGCCCGTTTCGTTCCCGCCCCTCGGACCCGGCGCGGACCTGGCCCGGGCCTGGCGCTCGCCGGAACTGACTGCCTGGAGGCGGAGCCTGGCCGGCCCCCCGGCCGAATGGCCCGGCTCCTGCCGAACCTGCCGCCAGGGCTGAGCCTGGGGCCTTAGGCCCCAGACCCAAAAATAAAAGCGCCTGCGGCGCCCTGGTTTTTTCCCCGGGGCTGTGCTAGGATGACGTCTATTATCAACTAGGCATGAGATGAACTATGGGGCTGATAAAAGGGGCCTTGTCCCTGACCCGTTACCGGGTGCGGGAGGAACCGCCGGAAGCGCTCACCGATGAATACGTGAGCGGGCGGCTGGCCAAAAACGCCTTTCTGGATATCGAAACCGGGCCCGAGGAACAGAGCCTGGGCTGGGTGGAATTCTTCAACCACCTGGGGACCGATTTCAACCCGGCCACCTATCGTTTCGGAGGCCTTCTGGCCTTCACCCTGCGCCTGGACACCCGTCGCCTGCCGCCCCAGATACTCCGGCGCTACTGCGCCATCCGCGAGGCCCGCTATGTGGCCCAGACCGGCCGCCGGCCCAACAGCCTGGTCCGCCGGGAGATGAGGGAGGCGGTCAAGTCCGAACTCATGCTCCGGGCCCTGGTGAACACCGAACTGATGGAAGTGGCCTGGCTTTACGGGGAAAACGAAGTCTGGCTGGCCGCCGCGGGCGAAAAGCGGCGGGAGCTTTTCGAGGAACTGTGGGGCCGCACTTTCGGCCTGGCCCTGCAGATGGAGGCCCTGCCCCTGACTTTCGGCCTGGAGAACCTGACCGGCCGGCTCAGGCGGGCCCTCCTTTCGTCCCGGCCGGAACCCATCTGGCTGGGGTGAGAAGGGCATGAACGAGGAAACCCCCTTTTTGGATTTGTGGCGGGAAAAGGTTTTTCTGGGGCGGGAGTTCCTGACCTGGCTGTGGATAACTTCGGAGATCCACGGCAACCTTTTGAACCTCAAACCCCAGGGTGAGGTGGAACTGTGGTTTGAAAACCGCCTGACCCTGGAGAGCGGCGAGGGGGCCGGACGGAAGACAGTCATCTGCCGGGACCCGGAGGCCAAGTGGGCCGAGGCGTTCGCCGCCATCCGGGAAGGCAAGCAGATCACCCGGGCCCGCCTCCGCCTTCTCACCGAAGATAAAGAATGGGGGCTGACCCTGAACGCCGACACCCTGACCCCCCAGGCCGTCAGTTTCCCCAAAAGCCTGGCCGAGGCGGAGGACCAGGGGGCCGATCTGTTCCTGGAAAGGACGGCCCTGTTGAGGGAACTGGCAGGGCTCATCGAAACCCTTTGCCGCCGGTTCCTGGAACTGCGCCTCACGGACGCCTGGGCGGCCGAGGAATTGCCGCGCCTGAACAAGTGGCTGGCCGAACGGTCTTGAGCCGGCATCGCCAATGATGAATAAACTCCTTCGCCCTCTCTATCTGGCCTGGTATCTGCCCCTCCTGACCGGCCTGACCATCCTGTGCGGAACGGTCAGCGTGGCGGCCAGTTTTTTTTCCACCCGGCTGGCCCGCTATTTCACCAACATTGTCTGGAGCCACATCGTCCTGGGCCCGGCCGGGCTCAAGCTGGCGGTCACCGGCCTGGAAAACCTGCCCTCTGGTCCTGGCGGCTTCATAATCTTCGCCAACCACAATTCCCTATTGGATATCCCGGCCCTGGGCCTGGCCACCCGGGCCCCGCTGACCTGGGTGGCCAAGGCCTCTTTGGGGCGGATCCCCTTTTTCGGCTGGGCCCTGGCCCGGGTGCATCTCTTGGTGGATAGGGAGGGCGGCGCGCAAGCCGCCCTCCGCCTGGTGAAGGAGGCGGGGGACCGGCTGGCCCGGGGAGAGGTGCTGTCCATATTCCCGGAAGGCACCCGGCGTCATGGGCCGGAACGGCTCCTGCCCTTCAAAAAGGGGGCTTTCATCCTGGCCCGGCAGACCCAGGCCCAGGCCGTGCCGGTGGCCTTGAAGAACACCGGCGCCCTTTGGCCGGCCGGCCGCCTGGGGCCCTGTCCCGGCCTTATCCGGGTGCGCCTGGGGCCGCCCCTCGCCCCCGCCCCCGGAGAAAAACTGGCCGCTTTCACCCGCCGCGCCCAGGAAGCCCTGGCCGGTCTCCTGGCCGACGAATCCTGGTGATCAGGCATATTGGCCCAAGGCGAAGTCCCGGGCCAATATGGCCTCGAATTCCTTTTGCCGGTCGGGCGACAATAGCCGGTAGGCGGCCAGGCCCGGCGCGTCGATTTTCAGGTCTTCCTCCACTACGCTGGGGTGGAAGCATATCTCCACGGCCGGATAGCGGGCCGGGACCAGCACCCGTTTCAAATTCCGGCCGAAGAGGCGGGTGCTGTGGAGTATGCTGTAGAAATAGACTTCGCCCTCTTCGGAGTGGAAACGGCCGCAGGTCTTAAGCACCAGGTATTTGACCAGCCCGCCGTTGATCAGGGCTGCCTTAAGGCCGGCCCCGGCCCGGGTCGCCCGCCAGTTCTCGTTGACGCTTCTTACGCGGTCCAGGCCGTAATCCCGCCCCAGTTTCAAAGCCGTCTCGAACAAAAGGGGGATCATGTGGACGTGCCGGTGGGAATCCAGGTGGGCCGGCTTAAGGCCCCGGGCCAGGGCCAGCTCTATCTGGGCCCGCATTTCCGCTTCGACCTGGGGCCGCAGGTCCCCGGGGCGCAGCAGGGCCAGGGCCAGGAGGCTGACGAAGCCGTGTTTCAGGCGGCCGGCCCCATCGGTCAGGAGGGGCACCCGGCCGGGAGGGGCCACCGGCTTCTGGCCCATCTGGGCCGTCAGGTTCAGGTGTAGACCGACTTTCAGGCCCGGGTGGGCCCGGGCCAAAGCCAGGGCCTCTTCGGCATAGGCCGCGTTGATGACCAGGCTGGCCGAATCGAGCCGGCCTTTTTGGTAAGCGGCGATGACGGCCCGGTTCACCCCGGGGCTGACCCCGAAGTCGTCGGCGTTCACTATGAGGCGGGGCCGCCCGGCCTCCGGCGGGTTCACGGCCGCCCGCCCGGCCCGGCCTCGTCAGCGGCCCGGTCCCCTTGGTCCGGCTTTTCCCCGGCAATGATAAAATCGGCCAGGTAGGGGGGGCGCTTCTTGGTCTCCAGGTGGATCTTGGCGATATAGGCCCCGATGATGGCCAGGACCGTGAGGTTGCTGGCGCCCATGATCAGGGTGACCATGACGATGGTGGCGAAACCCGGGGTGGGGTTGTTCAGGATATATCTTTCAGCCACCACCTGCAGGCCCAGGCCCACGGCGAAGAGGGAGGTCAGCCCGGCCAGCCAGAGGGAGAGGAAGAGGGGCTTGACGGAAAACTGGAGAATACTGTTCAGAGCCAGGTTCATGCTTTTCAGAAAACTGTATTTGGAGGTCCCGGCCAGGCGCGGAGGGGCGGAAAATTCCAGGACGGCGGCCTGGTCCAAAGGCACTCCCCAGGCCAGAAAGCCCCGGAAAAGATAATCCCGCTCATTGAAGGATTTTAAAAATTTGACATATTTGGCCCCCAGAAGCCGGAAGTCGGGCGTGCCCGCCGGCAGAGGCGTTTCCGAAAGAAAATTCATCACGCGGTAGAAACAGCGGGAACCCAGGCGGCGCCAGGGCGAGGCCCCGGCGTGATCCAGGCGCCGGGTCAGCACCAGGTCCTGCCCCCCCCGCCACAGTTCCACCATGTTCCGCACCAGTTCCGGCGGGTGCTGGAGGTCGGCGTCCAGGAAGACCACGGCCTCGCCCGAGGCGTGGTCCAGCCCGGCGGCCATGGCCGTTTCGTGGCCGAAGTTGCGCCACAGGCGGACTATCTTGACCTCGGGATCCGCGGCCTGGAGGGCCAGACAGTTCGAAAGGGTCCGGTCCGTGGAACCGTCGTCCACAAAGAGGTATTCCACCTTTCGCAGGGGGAGGCCCGCCAGGGCCGCTTTTAGCCGCCGGTGGATCTCGCCGACATTGCCTTCCTCGTTGTAGGCCGAGATGACCAGGCTCAGGCTGTCGCGCATATTTTCATTTCTCCTCCCGGGGCGATAAACTCAGCGCCCCTTCAAGGCTCGTCGGATGCTGGTCCGCGCCCCTCTCCGGCGGGGGCAGGGAGCCGTAAAAAACGGTAAGCATGGCCTCCTTCCGGCTTAAGGGGGCCCGGAAGGGCCAGTTGAGGCGCCGGGGGGCGGATAGGCCCGGCCAGCGGTCCTGGAAAGCCCGGTATTCATTTTCCGAAAGGGCCAGGGCCAGGACCCCGGCGGCCCGGATATTTTTTTCATCTTCCCACACCGCGGCCGTGGGGTCCATGTTCCAGACCGGGCGCGGCCTTTCCGGCAGATAGGTGGATAGGTATGAAACCAGGCGGAGAGTGCCGCCCACATAGCGGAGGGGCCGGTCGTCGGTATCGCTCCAGGCCGCCTTCAGGGTCTCGGCCAGGGCCCGGCCGTCAATATTGATCGAGGCCGTGGTGGCGCCCAGGTTCTTGATCGCCACCCCGGCTCCGAAGGCCGCCAGGACCGCATAGGTCAGGATAAGGGCCTTACGCCTCAAGGCCGGGGGCGGCGAAGCCGGCAGGCAGAAGAACAGGAGCAGCGGGATGTACCCGAGAAAGGCGTAGGCCCACTTGGTCCCGCCGTGGAAGCCCAGGAGGCCTATCGTGGCCAGCAGCAGCCCTAAAGGCAGGATCCCGGCGCAGAGCAGAAAGGCCTCCGGCCGCCGCCGGCGGCCGCGGTCGGCCCGGGGCGTCTTGGCATAGAGCCAGGCCCACAGCCCTATGGAAGCGGCGGCGTTGCCCGCCTGGGCCAGGAAAAGCCGGACAGGCTCCAGGCTAAGGCCGGCCAGGCTCAGAGGCGCGGCCACCGCGGCTTTGCCCTGGGAATAGCGCAGAGGCAGAAAGTCGTAATGAGCCAGCCAGGCCAGGTGGGGCAGAAATATCAGAAAAGCCGTCAGGGCGGCCAGCCAGGGCCCGGGTGAGCGGAGCAGGTTCCGGCCCTGGGGCGTGGCCGCCAGCCAGAGACCCAGGGCCGGGAGGAGAAAGACATTGGTGTATTTGGCCAGGAGGGCCAGACCCCCGAGGAGGCCGGCGGCCAGCCAGAACCCTGTCCGCCCGGTTTGGGCCGCCCGCCAGAAATAATATACGATCGCCGGGACCAGGGCCAGGGACAGGACGTTGACGTTGTATTCGACGGCGCTGAAGCTGTAGTAGATCGTGCCTTCCAGGAAGACGGCCGAGAAAAAGGCGGCCTCGGGCTCCACGTAGCCCAGGGCCAGGCGGCGGACATAGACCAGGGCCGCGGCCACGCAGAGCTGGCCCAGAAGATAGACGGTCAGGTCCGGATCGCCCAGGAGCCTTACGAAGCCCTCGGCCAGCCAGCCGGACAGGGGCGGGTGCTTGTTGGTGCCCCATTCCCAGGTCAGGCCCCAGGCCAGGGCTTCGGTGCTGTCAAAAGGGGCGACGCCCCGGGTCAAATATGGCAGCAGCACCCAGAAGGCCACGTGGATAAGGAGAAAGAGACGGAAGGCCCCGCGGTGGGGGTCGTCCCGGAGTCTTTGGGCGTAAGGGTCGGGCCGGGTCATGGCTGGTTCCGGTCATACACCGCCTCGCCGCCGATGACGGTGAGGAGGGCCTGGATGTCCTTGATCTCCTCGGCCGGGCAAGTCAGGGGGTCCTGGCTTAAAACCGTGAAGTCGGCCAGCTTGCCCGGGGCCAGGGAGCCCTGGCGTTTTTCGGCGAACATGGCCCGGGCGGCCCAGATGGTGTAGGATTTCAGGGCCTCCAGGCGGGTGAAGCGGTGTTCCGGTTTAAAGCCCCCGGCCGGCCGTCCGGCCAGGTCCTGCCGGGTCACGGAGGCGTAAAGGCCCCAGAAGGGGTTGACCGATTCCACCGGCGCATCCGAGCCGCCCGTGATCATCCCGCCCGCATCCAGTATTTCCCTCCAGGCGTAGGCCCGGGCCAGGGACGCCGGCCCCAGGCGTTCCCCGACCATGGCCAGGTCGCCCATCAGGCCGGCCGCCTGGATGGAGGGCACCAGCCCCAGGGACAGGACCCGGTCCCGGTCCTCTTCGGCCACCACCTGGAAATGCTCCAGGCGCCAGCGGTGGTCGCCCGGTTCCGGGCCGAGCACCTCGGCCATGATCCTGACGGCCTGGGCCGCGGCGGCGTCGCCTATGGCGTGGACAGCTGCCTGGAAGCCGTGGGCCCGGGCCCGCTGAAGGACGGCCCTCAGTTTCGCCTCGTCGCACCAGGGCTCGCCCCGGTGCCCGGGGCGGTCGGCGTAGTCGGCGGAAAGCCAGGCCGTGCGGGAGCCCAGGGAGCCATCGGCGATGATCTGGACCCCGTTTATGGAAAAGCGCTCCCCGTGGAGACCGCTCACCGGCCGGCCGCCCCCTTCGATATAGGCCGCGTCATCCCCGGAGGCGGAAAAAAGCAGGGCCCGGAGGCGCATTTTGAACAGCCCTTCGTCATAGGTCTTTCGGAGCACCTCAAGATTCCGCAGCCTCGACGAAGCCTCCAGGCCCCCGGTCACCCCGTGGGCCAGGTATTCGGCCTGGGCGGCCAGGTAGGCCGCCTTGATCTCCCCGGGCGTGGGCGTGGGCCGGGCCCGCCACACCCGGACCAAGGCCTCGCCGGTGATGATGCCCAGAAGGCCCCCGGCCGCATCTCTCAGTATCTCCCCCCCGGGCGGGTCGGGGGTGGTCTCGGAAAGGCCGGCCGCGGCCAAAGCCCGGGAGTTGACCCAGGCGGAGTGCCGGTCCACCCGTTCCAGGAGGACGGGGTGGTCGGGAGCGGCCGCGTCAAGTTCGGCCAGGGGGGGGCGGGCCTTGTCCGGCCAGTCTCCCCGGCTCCAGTGGTGCTGGTTCCAGCCGTGCTGGTTCCAGCCGTGGCAGACTATCCATTCCCCGGCCGGCCGGCCGGCCGCCAGGCGGGCCACCAGGGCCAGCACCTCGGCCCGGCTCAGGCCGGCCAAGGCCGGCATGGCCAGGCGCAGACCCTCGGTGACCACATGGGCGTGGCCGTCCAGGAGCCCGGGCACCACCACCCGGCCGCCCAAGGAAACCTTCCGGGCGGCCCGGGACAGCCGGGCCTCGGCCTCGGAGGTCGAGGACCCCACATAGACCAGCTCCTGGCCGCGCACGGCCAGGACCGAGGCCAGGGGCCGGGCTTCCTCCAGGGTGTGGATGCGCCCTTCCATATAAATGGTTTCGGCGGGAGGCGGCAAGGTTTCCATACGGGTCTGATTATGGCATATTTCAACCGCCGCTTCAAAAAATTTTTGAAGCGGCGGTAACTCTTGACAAATGTTTCCGAAAAATATAAAATTCCAGGTAATAGGCGGCGGGGGCTTTAGGCCCGGTCCGGGTGGAAAAATCCCCTTGACCTTCCGGCCGCTTCGTGTTAAAAAACGGTTCGCTTTTTAGAGGTCGATAAACATAGGCCTCCCGTGGGGGAGGTCATCCGGTCCTGATTCGCTGGCAAGACGGCGACAGGCCCGCCCGGGCTACGGCGGCCGGCGCTTACGTTGGCTTAAAAGCTGTGGAGTAAAGAGACCAAAGTCAGGTCAGCTCTCCCGAAACCCCCGGACGGGTGCCGTCTTGCGGCCCTAAAGAAGAAGCGAATCTCCTACGGACCTTAAATGGGTAAAGGGAGGCGTATGAGAGGAATTGACTGGCCAGATTGAATTGGGACTCCTGGTGGCGCAAGTCCAAAAAAGCTTCGGTCGCCACTATGCCTTAAACGGGGTTGACCTGGAAGTTCGGGAAGGCGAGTTCTTCACCCTGCTCGGGCCTTCGGGTTGCGGAAAAACCACTTTGCGCCGCCTCAGCGCCGGCCTGGAGTTGCCAGATTCCGGGCATATCTGTTTGGGCGGCCGGGACATAACCCGTCTGCCGGCGGCGAAAAGGGAAGTCAACACGGTTTTCCAGAGTTACGCCCTTTTCCCCCATTTGGATATTTTCGAGAACGTGGCCTTCGGCCTCC
>JAITBV010000284.1 GCA_031283395.1 Candidatus Adiutrix sp. | reverse complement strand
TAGAAAACTAGGTATATAGATAGCTTCACCAAGGCCGGCCCGCCGCGCGACCTTAGAACACGAAAGAGACCTTATGCCAGAATCAACCCAAGCTCTCGTCAGCGCCTTCAAGGAAAAAGCCGAAATCGTGGCCGCCCAAGTGACCGAGGCCGCCGATCTTAAAGAGGCCTTCGCCCGCGTGGCGCAAATTTGCCGGGGAAAGCCCCCCTGTGAATTGCTCGCGCGGGAAACCGGCGACGAAAACAAACCTGGCACCCCCACGCAACGCCTCATCGCCGCGCCCGGCTTGAGTGACGAAGATTTCACCCTATTGGAACAGGAATGTGAAGCCCAGGGCTTTCTCGCTGTCCGCAAAGGGCTGCGCCGGTATTTGGCCGGCTTTGACGTGGGTCTGGCCTGGGCCGATTTCGCGGTGGCCGCCAGCGGCACCTGCGCCGTTCCCACCACGGATGAAGATGTGCGCCTAGCGACCATGATCTGCGAAAGCAGCGTCCTATTGTTGCGCAAATCGGCCATCAAGCCGGACCTGGCGAGCATCGCCCCCAAGCTGCGGGAGTTGCTTAATACGGGCTGGCCCGAATACACCTCCTTCATTACCGGACCCAGCCGCACGGCCGACATTGAACGGGTGCTCACCATCGGTGTCCATGGTCCCCTTGAACTGCACATCATACTCTTGGAGGGCTAGCCATGCACGACCCGCCTAAAAATTTTTCGTCCTATCACAAATCCTTGCATGAAAGCCTGGAAAACGCCTTTTTGCGCAAGACCCTGGATAAATTCGCCGTGGACTACCGCGCCAGCCGCGCCGCTATTTTCCAGGATGTGCCGGAACGCGAGCTTATCGCCAAAATAGCCGAGGCCAAGGACCGCTCCTGCCAACGCTTGGACGAATTGTTTCAACAGTTCAAGCGGGAAGCCGAAAAACGCGGCGCCCAGGTGCATTTTGCCAAAACAGCCGCCGAGGCCAACGAGATCATCGCCCGGATCGCGCGGGAGAACAAGGTCAAAAAAATCGTCAAGTCCAAGTCCATGACGGCGGAAGAGACTCTCTTGAACCACCGGCTGGAGAAGGACGGCCTTTCCATTGCGGAAACGGACCTCGGCGAATGGATCATCCAGCTCCGCAACGAGCCGCCTTCGCACATGGTCATGCCCGCCATCCACCTGTCCCGCGACGAGGTGGCCGAGGATTTTTCCCGCGCCACCAATGAAAAACACACCAACGACATCGGTAAGCTGGTCAAAGTCTCCCGCCGCGAATTGCGCCGCAAGTTCATTGAAGCCGACATGGGCATTTCCGGCGCGAACTTCGCCATTGCCGAAACCGGAACCATCGCCATCGTCACCAACGAGGGCAACGGCCGCCTGGTGAACACCCTGCCCCGGGTGCATGTGGCGCTCATCGGCCTCGACAAGCTCACCCCCACCCTGGAAGAAGCCCTGACCGCCCTCTTGGTGCTGCCGCGCAACGCCACCTCGCAACGCCTGACCTCCTACGTCGCCTGGATCGGCGGCGCCGCCAGCGCCACCGGCGCCGAGGGCGGCCAAAGGCAAGTGCATTTCGTCTTTCTGGACAACGGCCGCTCCGCCCTGGCCAAGGAACCCTTGTTTTCCCAGGTTCTGCGCTGCGTGCGCTGCGGCGCCTGCGCCAACGTCTGCCCGGTTTACCGCCTGGTGGGCGGCCATAAGATGGGCCACATCTACATCGGGGCCATCGGCATTATTTTGAGTTACTTCTTCTTCGGGCGGGACAAGGCCCGGGTGCTGGCCCAGAACTGCGTGGGCTGCGAGGCCTGCTCCGACATCTGCGCCGGCGGCATTGAACTGCCGCGCCTGATCCGCGAGATCCGGGCCCGCCTGAATGACGAAAACGGCGCGCCGATGGTGGAAAGCCTGATCTCCTCGGTGATGAAGAACCGCGCTCTTTTCCATACCCTGCTCAAATTCGCCAAGTTCGCGCAGCGGCCGGTGACGGGCGGCACGCCTTTCATCCGCCATCTTCCGCAAATGTTCGCCGGAGAGCACGGCTTCAAGGCCCTGCCCGCCCTGGCCTCCGCCTCCTTCCGCGAAAGATGGGCGGAAATACGCCCCCGGGTGCCGGAGCCCCGGCGGCGCGTGGCGCTATTCGCGGGCTGCGCCCAGGATTTCATCTATCCCGAGCAGTTGGAGGCGGCAGTCAAGCTCCTGGCCGCCCACAACGTGGAGGTGGACTTCCCCCCCGAGCAGAGCTGTTGCGGCCTGCCCCTGGAAGCCATGGGCCAGCGGGCGGTGGCCACGGACCTGGCCCACCGGAACGCCAAGGCCTTTGACCTCTCCCGCTATGAGGCGGTCGTCACCCTTTGCGCTTCCTGCGCTTCGCATATCAGGCACGCCTACCCGAACATTTCAAGAAAGGGCCAGGCCGCCCTGATGCGGTCTTTTTCCGAAAAGGTCACGGACTTCAGTTCCTTTGCCCGCTATGCGCTCGGGCTTAGCGCCGAACACTTCAGCGGCCAGGGCCAAAAGGTCAGCTACCACGCCTCCTGCCACTTGTGCCGCGGGCTCAGGATCAAGGACGCGCCGCGGGCGCTCATCCGCGCCAGCGCGGAATATGTTCCGGTGGCGGAAGAAGAACTGTGCTGCGGTTTCGGCGGCGGTTATTCCGTGAAATTCCCGGAAATATCCGCCCAACTGCTGGACAAAAAACTGGAACACTACGCCGCGGCCGGGGCCTCCCGCTTGGTGGTGGACTGCCCGGGCTGCATTATGCAATTGCGCGGCGGCGCGACCAGGAAAGGCCTGGACCTGGCGGTCACCCATATTGCTGAACTGCTGGCGGAAAATATGAAAGGCTGACAAGCGTTTTTCAAAACCGCAACCCTAGCCAAAGGAAGGTGTTCGTATGTCATTAGAAATTCTGGCCCTGGTGGCCGGGTTACCCATTGCCACAGCCCTAGTGCTCATGGCCGGCCTGCGCTGGCCGGCCACGCTAGCCATGCCGCTGGCCTGGCTGATCTGCGCCGTGAGCGCGATAGCGGTTTGGGGCCTGGCTCCCAAATACGTGATCGCCCTCTCCCTGCAAGGCGTGGTAGGGGCTATCGGCGTCCTGATCATCGTTTTCGGGGCCCTCTTGATTCTTTTCACCCTGCAGCAAAGCGGCGGCATGGAAACCATCCAGTTTGGGATGCAGAACATCAGCCGCGATAAACGCGTGCAGGCCATTATCATCGGCTATATGTTCGCGGCCTTCATCGAAGGGGCGGCCGGTTTCGGCACTCCCGCCGCCCTGGCGGCCCCCCTATTGCTGTCCCTGGGCTACCCGCCCCTGGCCGCCGGCGTCATCTGCCTGGTGTTCAACAGCTTCCCGGTGAGCTTCGGCGCCGTGGGCACCCCGGTCCTTATTGGCCTCACCCCTTTAAAATCCGCCGCCGAAACCGCCGCGACCGCCGGCGTCGCGGGGCTCAACTTCACTGATTACCCCGGTTTCTGCAAAGCCATCGGCGAGTTTGCCACTCTCATGCACGGCCCCATGGCCATTATTCTGCCCGTTTTCATGATGGGCTTTCTGACCCGTTTCTACGGCCGGAACCGCTCCTGGAAAGAAGGCTTTGCCATCTGGAAATACTGCCTTATGGCCAGCTTGTGTTTCGTTACCCCCTATGTGTTCTTCGCCTGGGCCATGGGGCCGGAATTCCCCTCGCTAATCGGCGGTCTGGTGGGCCTCGGCGTTCTTATCTCCCTGACCAAGAAGGGCGTCTGCGTGCCCAAGGACAACTGGACTTTCGGTCCGCAAAGCGGCTGGGCGGCCGAATGGACCGGCGCCATAGCCGCCTCGACCAAAACCGACTTCAAACCCCGCATGAGCCAGTTTATGGCCTGGCTGCCCTATGTCCTTATCGGCGCCATCCTGGTGCTGACCCGTATCCCCGAACTGGGCCTCAAGGGCTGGCTGAGCGCGCAGAAACTCGCTTTCAACAACATACTCGGCTACCAGGGCGTAAGCGGTTCCATTGATTATCTCTACCTCCCGGGCACGGTTCCCTTCACCCTGGTGGCCCTCTTGACCATTCTCCTGCACAGGATGAGCGGAAAAAAGGCGGCCGCCGCCTGGAGCACCACCCTGGCCAAGATGAAAGCGCCCACCATCGCGCTTATCTCCGCCGTGGCCCTGGTGTCCATTTTCCGCGGTTCCGGCGCCAACCCCGAAGCGGCCGCGGCCGCGGTCGCGGCCGGGCAGACCTTCACCGCCCCGCCTTCCATGCCCCTGGCCCTGGCGAAAACCATCGGGGCCGTCGCCGGCGGCATCTGGCCCCTCCTGGCCCCCTTTGTGGGCGGCCTCGGGGCCTTCATCACCGGTTCCAACACGGTTTCCGACCTGCTTTTCGCCCAGTTCCAGTGGGATATGGCCGAAATCATGAACATGCCCCGCCAGATCATCGTGGCCGCCCAAGTGGTGGGCGGAGCCGCCGGGAATATGGTCTGCATCCATAACATCGTGGCCGTGGGCGCGGTCGTGGGCCTGACGGGCCAAGAAGGGCTCTTCCTGAGAAAGACCTTCTGGCCCTTTATGCTTTACGGAACCATAAGCGGCCTTATCGCCATGTTCCTGGTCTTCGGCCCGGGAGCGAGTTTCTTCTGATTGATTTGATTGCTTGATAAAAAACCCCGCCCGAAATTCGGGCGGGGGTTTTTAGGCTAAATCCGTTATAAGAACTCAACGCCTAAAACTTCCCGCTCTTGACGCCCCACCCGCAAAATATTATACTCCAGTAAAATATGGAGGGGCTTATGTTCACCTCAGCTTTGCGCCGTTCCGGCGGTTCCCTTATAATGACGATCCCTCAAGCCTATGTTGAGCAGAATATGCTCAAGGCGGGCTCTTTGGTATCCGTGGCGATAAAGGGGGAAGAACTGCGTTTGAAACCGGCCGGAAAAAGAAAGAGCCTGACAGCCTTGCTCCAGGCCACCCCTGATGGTCCGCACCGGGTCAACGGCTGGGACACTTTGCCTGAGGTCGGAGGCGAGACGTGATTCCCGAAAGAGGCGACATACTTCACCTCGCGTTTGACCCGGCCAGCGGCCGGGAACTCAAGGGGGATCACTACTGTCTTGTCGTATCGGCCAGAGCCTTCAATAAACGCTTCAAGCTGGCCATGGTGTGCCCCATTTCCAGCGGCGTTGCCCCGGGCGCGTGAAGCCGGATTTCTGGTCTCGCTTATGGGAGCGGGGTCCAGTCTGCACGGAAGCGTCCATTGTCATCAAGTGAAAACCTTGGACTGGGAAGCCAGAAA